>NZ_JADBUN010000250.1:0-3363 GCF_020245625.1 Microcystis sp. M049S2
AGGTTGGCAGCCGTCGGTGACGTTCGAGGGACTGGTAAAATTAATGGTAGATGCGGATTTAGCGGCTTTGGGGATTAATCTTAATAACGGTGGTGATAGCCAACAGTTATTAAAAGATTTGGCTTATCTTCGCAATCGTTCGATGACAACTGTGGATTAAAGAGGTGAAAATATGCTGAATTTAAGCGAACAAAGAATCGTCGTCACCGGGGGGGGCGGATTTTTAGGTCGGCAAGTAGTTAATCAATTAATTGCATCGGGGGCAAATCCCGAAAAAATTACAATTCCTCGGTCTAAAGATTGTGATTTGAGAGTTTGGGAAAACTGTCAACGTTTAGCCAACGAAGAAGATTTAATTATCCATTTGGCTGCCCATGTGGGAGGTATCGGTCTTAATCGGGAAAAACCCGCCGAATTATTCTATGATAATTTGATGATGGGAACCCAATTAATTCACGCTGCCTATCTAGCAGGAGTGCAAAAATTTGTCTGTGTGGGGACAATTTGTGCCTATCCAAAATTTACTCCAGTACCTTTCCATGAAGACGATTTATGGTCAGGATATCCCGAAGAAACCAATGCGCCCTATGGTATCGCTAAAAAGGCTTTATTGGTACAATTAGAGTCCTATCGTTTGCAGTATGGTTTCAACGGAATTTATCTTTTACCGGTGAATTTATACGGGCCGGAGGATAATTTTGATCCGGGTAGTTCCCATGTAATTCCTGCTTTAATTCGCAAGGTTTATGAGGCACAACAACGGGGGGATAAACAACTTCCTGTCTGGGGAGATGGTAGTCCAACCCGGGAGTTTCTCTACTCCACCGATGCAGCGCGAGGCATTGTCATGGCCAGTCAATTCTATAATGAATCAGACCCAGTTAATCTTGGTACAAATTATGAGATTTCTATCAAAGATTTAGTGGAATTAATCTGTGATTTAATGGGTTTTGATGGCGAAATTGTTTGGGAAATAGATAAACCGAATGGTCAACCGCGACGCTGTTTAGATACAACCCGCGCTCAAGAAAAATTCGGTTTTGTTGCTCAAATGGAATTTAAAGAAGGTTTGCGAAAAACCATTGAATGGTATCGACAAAACGCCGCTTAGTCTCGATAGCTGGTGTGTTAGATTAATAACTAACACACCTGATTTTTTTAAGCTTACTGACCTGTAAAATCAGAACGAAGGGTTAACTTTAAATCTTCCTTGGGGTTAATTGACAATAATTCCACCGATTCTCCTCGTAATAACCAGCCGGCTAATACTTCTAATCCTCCTCCTCGTATAATCTCGCTAACTGGTTGGTCAGAAGTAAAGGAAGCGAGGACAGAAGCGGCGGATTTTCCTAATACTGCACCCTGAATAATTTTATCGGGGTTAACTCCCTTAATTAGCCTTTCTATACGGGTGAAAACTGCCGAAATAGCATCGATAGATTTTTCTTGGGGTTGACGGGTTTTTAAAAAGATTTTTTGGGATAGAAAACGCGAACCTTGACCATCGGGTTTAATTTCTCCGATAATCTGACTACCATCAGGAATAATTGTCTGTCCTTGGGAATTTTTGATATTATCGGTGACGGTTAGAGATAAAGAAAAAGTTTCTTGTTTGGTTAAAAGAATTTTTTCCCCCTGCTCGTATTTTACAGGGATATCTGTGCCAGCAGGAATTAATCGGTCATTTCCCAAAGGAATTGGTTTAATCGGGTTAATTGGGGCGAATTGACGTGCGATCGCAGGAGTCAAGGAAAGGGAGACCACAACGAAAGAAGCACTTAAAAGCATTGTTAATAGTGTCAGAGGATGATGACGACCCTGCTTTTGAAAATATAGCATCTTACCCTTGAGTTTCCTAGTGGGAGCGAGTTAAAGATAGAGACGAAAGCGGAAAAAAGTTTGTTTCCAAGCAAGAAAATGCGGGTAGAAGGAGAATTTTAGCAAAAAATAACTGAGATTTCCGACTAACTGCCAGTTATTAGTTTATTTGGTCTATTGAAACGCCAAAACTCTTGATTTGTCCGCAGTTCTTAGTTTGGCACGGTTAATGGAGAACAAGACCTATTTATTATAAAATTATAGGTTCAATCCTATCAAAAAAAATCACCCGATCGAATTAGAATCTGTGACAAAATGTAACAATTGTAACAAAAAACTGAAGAAACCTCTGATCGGGTTGCCACCGATCCCAAACTTAGGACAAGGGGTCATCTAAACCTGGCCCCACAGAAACGGCACACCTTCGCTTTCGGTTGAATTAACTCAGCACAATGAGGACAAGGAACCCTATCCCTGTCCTGTGATCGAACAGAAACAGTTCTCTCGCTATTCCAAGTCACGATCAACCCAAAAAGAGCCACTAGCACCCCAACTGCTGGATTAAAGGCCATCATTACAAACCCAAAAATCAGCATACTCAAACCAATAAATTTATCCATAAGCTCCTCTTGTAGATAACCTTGCTCATAAACCCGAACCACCCCCAATGCCTATGAACCAAATCACACATCGGCCACCCTACCTCAGAAAGATGAGAAATAAGCCAACTAAAGATAGAAATAGAGAGAGTGAAAGATTGCTAGACTCACAGAGGTGGGTAGCTAAAAAAGTCTCGCCTCTAACCCCATAATGACACAATTAACTTTAAGTTTTGCGATCGAGTAAGCCAAAAATATTCTCCCCCATCACCCGCGAACCGGATGCTGTTGCTAAAATAATCTTCATAGGGGAGAGCGCGGGAAGTTTCCAAATATCATCCTTTTTGTCCTGTACTTAGGAGTAGATTATGTTTACTAAACTTAATAATTTGTGGAATCAGTTTTTCAGGAGATCAAGAAGGATTAATGATAAACCATTAAATAAAGTAAGTTTATTGGTAATAATAATTGTTGATATTTTCATCTTAGTTAATGTTTTTACAGGATTAGATGATATTAGTAGGTGGCATTTAAGCCCCCAACAAATATATCCTTGTTACAGCGAATGGCAAAGTTACAATAAAAATAATAGTCCAGATAGAGATTATGATTTAATTACAACTTTTTTAGTTGATTATAAAAATAATAATTATCAAGATGAAGAAATAGGACATTTAGGTAAAGTTTCTCCAATTTGTTTGCAATATGCTGATATTAAAAATAATTTAAATAATAAAGAAAATAAAACTTTATTAAGTAAAATACAAACAAAACAAGATAATATTAATATACTAGAAAATAATAATAGAATTATTAGAAGTCAATATGATTCTACCCTATTAGAGAAAATTGCTGGACAGTCTGCCAACAATTCGATAAACCGGGTAAAAGCGGAAGAGGCAAAACAGAAACTAGAGGAAAATAATAAAAAAATATCAAAAATCAA
>NZ_JADBUN010000251.1:0-23831 GCF_020245625.1 Microcystis sp. M049S2
ACAGGGGGGATAAATTTAATGATTATCAAACTCTAGAAAGTTTAGAGGAATATGTCTTAGTCAATAGTAAACACCAACGAGTAGAAACTTTTCGACGGGGTGAACAGGGTTTATGGATTCTGCAAACCTATCAGCAAGAAACTTTTAGTTTACAGAGTATTAATATGACGGCATATTTTCGGGATTTATACGAGGATGTTACCCTAGAAACGGTTAATTATTCCGTGGAAGAAATAGAATAAATCATTGTTTTTTACCGGGGGGAATAAAACGGATTTCAATTCTGCGTCTGCTTGCATCTGCGTCACGATTAACCGCAGCTAATTTACCCGATGGGAGGTATAACTGTCCTGCGGAAAAAGCTCGAAATTTGACGTTTTTGAGTTTACCTGTGCTTTCGATTTCTTGCACTACTGCTAAAGCTCGCATTAATCCTAAATCAGTGTTAGAACCGGGTACTAGCATTTTAACAGATTGTTTTCTGCTGGCAACCGATTCGATATTTTTATCGAGATTACTTGTCTGCTGTATTCCCTGTCCGTCGGTGTGTCCAATTACTTGAATAAAGTCGATTTCTCTGTCTTTGGTAATGGTTTCGATAGCGGGAATAATGCGCTGACGAATATAGGTTTTTAAAGCGGGGTTTAATTCAGCACTTCCCGACTGAAATTTGAATTTTCCTGATTTTTCATCGATAACTATCGGGGTTGCTGTTTGCAGTTTTCGGTTAGCTTCCTCCAGTTTGCTGATGAGATTATAGGACTGAAAAAGTGCCAAGAGGAGAAATAAACTCAGAATCATGAAAGCATTGGACATTAAATCGGTAAATGCGGGATAAACATCCACCGATTTATCTTCATCCCGGTAGTAGGTACGTCTAGACATAATTGCTTAGAATTTGTTAGTGAAGTTATCAAATATAGTCTTAATCCCCTTCTCAACATCTTTTTGAGGAGGATTAGGGATTGGCTTAAAAAGTTCTTCCATCTCATCCTTAAGTTTTTCTATCTTATCCTTTAATTTAGAAAATTCAGAAAGTTCTTCCATCTTATTATTTAAGTTAGAAAATTCAGAACGCATATCGTTAATTTTCTCCAGTTCTGCTAAACATTTGTGAATTTCTCCATAGATGTGTTCAATCATTTTTTGATTTGATTTATTTTCCTTAGCGATAACTTTCTCTAACTTATCTCGCAAAGATTCTAAGTTAGCAGTTAATTGACTGGTGTTGGTGTTCACTGCGTTAATTACTTGAGAAAAATCTGATTTAAGGCTGCCAAATTGATTGGCTGTTTTCTCAATAGATTGGGAAACTGCTTTTAATTGTTCTGAGTTCTTAGTTAATTTATCATCAACTACCATCCCTAAGTTATTGCTTAAAAGGTTTAACTCAGACTGTAAGCTTTCCTTGACTTGAGTAAGTTGCTCTGTCACTGTATCAATTAACTGAGACAAGTTAGCATTAGTCACATCGAGATTATTACTAGAGCGCTCAATTGCATGAGAAGCAGTGAGAATTTTATCGGAGGTTTGGGAGAGTCTTTCATCGAGACGATTGATAAGTTGGTTTCCTAATTGTTTCGACTCGGAGTTAAAACTGTCTTGATAGGTTTTCACGGTTTCGATTAATTTTACTAATTCTCCCTGGATGTTAGATAACTTTTCTTGTTCGGTGACTGAGCGTTGCTGATTTTGTTCTAGGATTGTCTCAGATTTTTGATTCAAGTCAGTAATTTTTATTCCTAACTCAACCATAGTTGTCATGGAACGCTGGAAGTCTTGAGTTAAAGAAGCTAGAGATTGAGTTGATTGGTTTAAATCTGTAGTAGAATTGGCAAACTGTTGATGAGCAGTCATTAAATCTGCGGTTGCTTGCACTAACTTATCGGCAAATTGACTACTTTCGATTTTTTCGGAAGCTTCCAGAAAACCTAGCGCACTATTTTGTAATTTTTGAGAAGATTCTTGGATATTTAAATACACTTGTTCTGCTAAATCGTTAGCTCTTTTATTACTGCTGATAATCTCCCCGATATTCTGCTCTAGTATTGCAGTGGATTGAGAGAATCTCCCTTGAGTTTCTGCTAAACTAGCGGTAAACCTTTCGATATTACCAGAGAAGTTACTTTTTTCAATTAACTCTGATGCTTGTTTAAAAAGCAGTACACTATTTTTTAGTTCCTGAGAGGATTGTGTAAACTCTCGGTTTGCTTGCGTGATAATTGGTACTTGCTCGTTAAGTTCAAAAGCTGAACGCTGAAAAGTCGTCGCACCAGTAGATAAAGTTCCCGCAGTTTCAGTTAATCTTTCACAAACCTGGGTGACTAACTTAGCAGTTTCCTGATTACCATCAGCAATTTTTTTAGCAACTTTCTCTAAAGAAGATTCTAATACTCTCGTCACCTCAGTATGAAAGTTAGTCAGAAATGCTTGCTGTGTATCCACCATGCGATTAACCGCTTTATCCAAGCGACTATTCCCTTCTACAGTCGGCTGCAAGATGTTATCTAAATAGTCTTCTAGGGAACTAATTAGATTTACTTTAGCAAGGTTGGTGTTAAAGATTAAGTTAATCACAGTCAGTAAAGAACTACAAGCTAAACCAATTAAGCTAGTGATAAAAGCAATCCCCATACTTTCTAGGGGAGTTTTGAGCTTTTCTCCTAAACTTTGCACATCGACATTATTAATATCGATAAGTGTGCTGATTCCCGTCAGATTGAGAGTAATTCCCAGGAAAGTTCCCAACAAACCAAAAGCGAGGAGGAGATTGGGTAACACTCTTACAAAATAATCCCATTTCTCGCAACTAAGAGATTTAGACATGAAAGTAAATTTTTCTTCATGGTATAAACTATCCACCAAAGCTGCGGTATTAACATCATCTAGTTGACGACTGGCTTCATCAAATCTCTTCGCTAGATTTAGATTAGAGATAATTTTAGGTATCTTCTCGGAACTTTTTCCCTCAATTAAGTCCTTTAAGTCCTTGACTGTAATTTTCTTCCGAATTAAATCCTTGACTTTTACAGTTGAATCTTGGAGATATTTATAGAGAGTCATCCGGATTCTCACAGCTAAGACGGTGGGAAAAATAACCAAGACTAGAGTTAAAAGAATCAGATAGGGGGGAAAAAGGTTAAGTAATGCCATGATAGTTATTAGATACCTCGAATTGTGGTTGATAGAGAGAGTTGGGGGTGAATGTTTCCTCAGATAGCTGGGGAAACATCATTAAGATTGATTAATTTTATCATTCATCAGTAGTGCTAACCTCTGGGGGTAAACTGGGTTGACTACTGTTATTATTTGTTCCCAGTAAAGTTTGTTGCTTTTGCTGTTGTTTGTCTAGTTTTTTCTGTTCAGCAGCACGTTTTTCTAGTTCCATTTTCAGTTGATTAACAAAACGGGTGATAATTCCTTCTTTTGCCTCCTGTTGAGCATTTCCATCTTGTCCAGCTACCTTATTCTTGTAGCGAGAATTGGGGTGATGGTCAGGTAAATTTTTGACATTGTTGACAAAATAGCTGACGTTCTGGAAATAATCACCCTCGTTAGTAAATAATAGAGGAGGATTAGCCAAAATCTCATTTTTTGCCTGATTAAGCAGTGCCTGTAAAGCATTAATCAGGTCATTACGATAAGCAAATTGTTCTAAGGCAAGTCGCCAATTACCGCTAATGTCAATAATGGACTTATTGTTAAATAAATCGCCTTCGATGACTAATTGATAAGTATCATCTTCCTCATCGTATTCCAGTAAACCGAGAGCAATTGCGGGATAGAAAATAAACTCTAATTCCTCAATTAATTTTGCAGGTGGTGGGATAATATCAGCAAAATCTATCCTGTAATCATTGTGTAAAATGCTGATTCTCTTTTGGTCTTGATAGATTTTTTGTAACCCAGATAAATCAGTAATGATTCTTAGGGGAAACCCACCAAACTCGTAGGTAATTAGGATTTCTTCGTCCGTTTGAATTGATTCAAAAGAAGTCCCCAGATTAATATTTAAATCAGATTCAAGAGTCTTCATAAATCTTTGCATGGTGGGTGAATTATCATCCTTAGTCCCAATTAGTAATTTTTTATCTGGATGCAAGCGATAGTAAGCATCATTAACATTTATCGGTAACATTAAATCAGCTTCTCGCAGAATTTGCGCCAAGCGTTCAGGAAAATCATGGGGTTTATATTGACCCATAAATCGCTTAATTACTGCATCAATTTTATTAGTGCTTACTGATTGAAACTGTTTCTCGATTGTTGCTGTTAGGGTCTCTTTGAGAGTTTCATTATCAATAACAAAAGATTGGCTAAATAAACTGAATAGGGAAGCATTATAGCCTAAATTATTGGTGACTTTTTGGCTAACGGAAATGTATTGAGTTCGGGAGTTACTGTCAGGGATACAGTTATCAATATTCTCCTCTGGGAAAATACCTTCCCCAGTCATCTCGTCGAGATTTAACTGCATTAACTCCTGTTCGTATTTATCGTATTCTGTCATTAGCTGATATAGGGATTCTTTCAGTTGTTGTATCTGCAGCATTCGACTGGAAATATGCTTGAGAATCGCTTCAACAATCTTTCTAGATTCGCGATTGATACTGAAATTAAAGTTATGCTGAATTAATTTTTGTCCGCTTTGAATGTAGTCTCTTAACTCGGCCTTGATTCTCTCACTATTGGCATTTTTATTGAACATCTTGAAGACAGACTTTTTGCCGTTTATATCTTCGAGAGTTTGTTTAACATTTAGCCAAATGTTATCAATTTTTTCCGAGGAATGAAACCCTTTATTATCCTGAGATAATTCCTCTAGATTACCCTTGTAGGTATTAATCTGTACTTGTAAAGCGACCAAAAAAGATAGGCTATTTTCCAAAGAAAATTCTAGGCTATCAGGATTAAGAAGAATCTCCAAAAATTGGTCAATATCTGACTTAAATTTTTCGATTAATTTAGGTTGAGTTTGTTGGGTCAGAGTTAACCAGATTCCGCGACTGCTATCCGTTTCTCCCCCCTGTACTTTACGAAACTCTTTTTTTAGGGATTGCTTGACGGTTTGGGGTAAATTCTCCAAATCTTGACTATTGGATATTTCTTCCTCTAGGGAATTTTTCCAAGCGGTTAAAGTCTTGGAAAAAGTTTTATTATTCTCTAGGGTTGCTTCTTCCAATCTGGCAGTAAAATAATCCTTATTACTTTGGGTACTCCAATTAGCTAGGAACTTACTTAATAACTCTTGTCCACTGGGACTTTGACCATATCCCTCTAACCAAAATTTAATTAATTTGAGACTAAAACGATTGAGACCAATCTGCACAATTCGGTCGCGAGTAAAATAAATCCTCGCTAGTCCAAAGGAGATATAACCTTGACACATCTGAAAAGGATGATTATCTTTACGAATCATCGGGTCTTTATAGTTATCCCGATTTCTTTTGATGGGGAGAGATAACTCATCGGCAAAATCCAAGAAAATCTTGTAAGCAATGACATTACATAATTTACCTTTATTATTAATCTGGTAATCTCCCGCAGTGCGATTAGAAACTAAGTAGGCAAAATCAAAAGGAGAACGTTTTTCATCGATGTGGACGAAATTTTGTTTATCATAACAGACTTGAAAGGAATTACTTTCATTGGTATAATGATCTAACTCTTTCAAAGCTGCATAGGTATTAGCTCTCATAATTGCCCCATCACCATAAAGTTTAGGACTAATTACCAAATAACCAAAGGATGTATATTCGGCGGTTTGTTGTAAAATATGACGCAAAGTGTAGGCCACATCGAGGAAAATACCGCTACCAGTTCCCCCACACAAAGAACCGACAACAAAGACATTTAAACCCTCTTGGACATTAAAACTTTGACCGTTAACTTTACCGCTAAACATAAAGGATTCATGACCAGAAGTTCGTCTTTCCGCTGCTTCAATTGCCTCTTGAATTTTTTGATAGTTATGGAAGAAAGCTAAACGACCGACGGGACGAATACCTCCCGCACCATTTTCAATGGCAGTTATTTGTTTTTTTAGTCTTGGGTCTAACCAGCTTGCAATATGGGAAAAGGGACTTTCAAAAAGAGTTTTGTGTTCAAGTTCATAGGTGAGATTGTTAACATCCTGAGCATTCATATTAATGAATACTCTTTCAGCAGCTGATAGAAGAATTTCTTCCCCGTGATAGCTATTTCCTGTGGGTAAACCCGAACCATTGAAAGCATTTTTGTCTGTGTCAATATGAACAAAACTGACAACGGGTAGGTTAGATAACTTCCCATACTTATCAATAATAAAGCGACGAATTCTCATCAACACATCTCGACCAGTACCACCTAATCCGATGATAATTGTCCGTTTGATAGCGCGGGTTTGACTGGTGTTAGCCATGGTTTAAATCTCCTGAGTTATTTTTTGCTAATCTGAATTTGTAGGTCGAAATCTTGATGGTTATGGTGATAGGTTAAAGTCAGGTAATTTTTATCTATCTTCACCTCCTGAGTTAGTTGATTACCTCGATAAAAAATCTCTGCTTGTTTAGTGGGTTTCAGATATAACTGATTGCCGCGTCTTTCTAAATAGCAGCGAATTTCTTCCCCTGCATGAGAAAAGGTATTCTTCTTATGTTCTTCACCACCGATGTTAATTCTTTCGGATGTTTTTAAAATATATTTTTGGGTTTCATCTTCATCATCATTAGAGGAGACTTCAATAGTCCAAGCAGTATTTAACAGCAACCAATGACGAATTCCCAAAATACTCGCTACTATTCCCCCAATTCCCATTAATGTAATTACCAATGCTGGCAACCATAACTGACTCAAGAGATAAGGATTAATCAAACAGGTTTCTTGTCCTCCTGGTGCGGGAGTGCAAAACTCTTGTGCTGTGGGAGCAATATCGACCACTGATAGTTTATATTTATTGCCGTTAGTGGCAGTAATTTCTTGGGTTCTTAGATTAATTGGTAGGGAATTAAGCCAGTTTTGTCTCTCCAAACTTTCGGGAGAATTAGCAAGACGAAAAGGGCTATTTTTTGGGGTTTCTATCCACTGTTGTGAAGTAATCCCCGCAGCAGTAGAAAGGGGTGCATCGGTAATCCAAACTACCGACTGGGGTTTGATAGCTTGATTGGCAGTTAAACGACACTGATTTAAGCGTGCCAGTCGAGTATAAACGTGCCATTCTGCTCGCTGAATATCGGTATTTTTAGCACTTTGGCTAGATTGCCAAGGAATCGCTTTTAAAACCGCGTCTATATCTTCCTGACTCCGAATTAAAATCGGTTCTGCAATCGGTTGGATATTATCAGCAAAGGGGACTAAATAAACGGAATCGTTATTTTTTAAACTATCGCGAATAATTTGACCGAGGCGCGTGCGTCCTTCATCATTAAAGTTAACACTACCGGTAAGATCGATCGCTAGGATAACATCTCGTCCCTGCCAACGAGCCACCAAATCTAATCCCAGTTTTTGCCAATCGGTAAGCGGTTCACCGGGGGATACCGTTAAACATTCAGCACTTTTCATCTAACCTCGTCCGAGAGTGAAAAATTGAGCTTATCCCTATTCTTGCCCCATTGTACTAAAAAAGTTAATACTTCTTAAAAGTTTTTTTCGCTTTTATTCTCGATTTGCCCTAGGTCATTGTCAATAGTAACCATAGACTAAAATAAATTTTAAAGTTAAGCTGCCCGCGCATTTAAATTGCTTGTTGAGATAAGGCACTCTTGCAAGGGGGAGATTCAGAGGTTAAAATGGGTCCTAGCTTATCATCTAACCACCTAATCCTAATTCTCGTCTGAGCAATTGAATTGATTTATCCCCAATATAATTATCACTACAGATAATTTCTGGCAGACGAATTAAATCTGATCGCACTTCCTTAATCAGATTTTTAATTAAAGTATAACTCGCTTGATCACTGATAATTGTCTGGGAAGTTCGAGCTAAAACTTTTAACTTATCCGTTTCATGAATTTGGGCAGACATAACTAATAAATCATCGCCCCGTAAACTATGAATTAAAATTTCGGCCACCTTAATAATACCGGTGCTAATACTGACAATCCCCAAACGGCTATCGGTGGGTAATTTTTTGATTAATGCCAATTCCTTGCTGTAATCGTAGATATCGATGGGAATGACTCGCAGCTGAAAAGGAGCAGCAATTTCCTCCGCCACACTGATAAAATAGCGACTGGTGACAACAGTGGCAGATTTAGTATTGGCTAAAACTTGGGCTAAATCCTCCATTGCCACTAATTGGACGGGAATTTTGAGGGATTGCTCTAATTCTCTTAACATTAGCTCCCCTGCACCCAAATCGTGACGGGGAATGGTGACAAGAACCTGAGAACTACACTGCGATCGCCAATCGATTTCCGCCAGTAATAACTCGCGAATTTGCTCTAAAGTTAAACCTTGAGCGAGAAAACCAGCCAAACTCTGGCGAATTAGTCGGCCTATTTCTGGATTTTGTTCCAATAGGGGTGAACCCGATAAATTATCGTTTTCATGCCCGCGAGCCTTGACATAAATCCCCGAACCTGCTATGGATTCTACTAACCCATCGTCTTCCAGTTGTTGATAAATTTTACTTATCGTATTACGGTGTAATCCCGTGATCATAGCTAGTTGACGGGTGCTAGGTAAACGATGGCCCGGTGGATACTGACGAGAGGCGATAGCAAAGCGAATTTGGTCAAATAATTGCTTAGAGGCGGGTATTTCACTGTCTGGCTGGATTTGGAACTGCATCGGATCACTTCGCTCACAAACTACTTTCGCTGATGCCCATTCTATCATTAGACCCTCTGCTGTAATCGGACATCTTCCCTGATCTGATGGGTTCCCGAGGCAGTATTCAGGAGCTAGAAGCAGAAAAAACCAAGATGTTATACTAAATCCGTTGAGTAACGTACAGAAAACGGGTTTCTCGGAGAAACCCGTTTTCTACTCATGCACTAATAACCGATTTAGTATTATTTATTTAAACCAGAAAAGCCACTTTTTTGCTGAAAAATAGTTAAAACAATCATTTTAATCCGTCCCTGAAATCCCACTCATGGGGTAGATAGTCAACAGCTGATTAAGGGGATTGATCCTCGTGGAGAAGTTTTAAGCGATCGCTCAAGGTTTTGGTTAAGCGGACAGTTTCCCGTTTTAGCGAATTTTGTTGATAATCAAGCACATTAATCCCTTGACCGATATTTACTGTCGCTTCGCTTCCCCATCCGGGGTAAGGCTGATTATAACTAATGCTTACCGGCAAAATCTTGATATCTGCATCGGGTTTCATGATCTTAACTTCCAACGCGATCCGCGCTACCCCCGGTTTAAGAGGATGAACCACTCGATCGCGACAGATACCCCCTTCCGGAAAAATCGCCACCATTTCCCCCGCGGCCAAAAGTTCGACACTGTGGATCAGACTACCCATACCGGGGTGATCGGTGTTGACGGGAAAACCCCCCAAACGTTGGATAAACCAACCTTGCACCCCTTTCATCTCGTTAGCGGAAACCATAAAGCGCAAATCCCGTCCACTAACTAAACGTCCCACCGCGTAGGGTAAAATCAGCGCATCCCAACGGGACCGATGGGTAGGTGCCAAGATGACACCCCCCGTTAGGGGGATATTTTCCTGGCCCGTAACCGTTATTTTGCTGAAAAAAGCTGGTAAAACTAGATAATTTCCCAGAAAATAACAAAAGCGAATTAAACAGGGATTAATTCGGGAATTGACAGCAGGACTTTTTCTAATGGTGAGGGACTCGTCAACGATAGTGCTTTGAGACATCCGAAGTGTTAGGGAAGATCGAGACTTTCTGACCACTTCTACTTTAGTCTAGTTGTCTGGGGGGTCGCTATCTTGTCCTGACCAGTTCGGCAATTGTCTTGGGGGATTAAGGGTTAGGATTGCGGTTCTACTCCCGATCCTACCGGTGCGATCGAGTTTAATTGCAAAGAGGGATGATCTTCTTTGACTTGCTGTAAATTCCACTCATTTTTGAATAATAAGACGGGACGACCCCAGTAATCTTTGACAGTTAAAGTATTAAAGAGTTTACCTGCTTTTTCTAAAGCGGCCCAACCCCCGGCTACCCAACGGGCTAAACTATAGGCTAGGGGTTCGAGGGTAGTTTCGACTCCGTACTCGCTTAAAAGACGGAATTGCACCACTTCAAACTGTAATTGACCGACGGCGGCTAAAATCGGGTCGCGTTTAAATTCATCGATCGAGGATAATATCTGTACGGCCCCTTCTTCCTGTAATTCCGAGACTCCTTTTTGAAACTGTTTGAACTTGGAAGGGTTAGGATTTCTGAGATAGGCGAATAATTCTGGAGAAAAACAGGGAATCCCTTCGTATTCGAGCTTTTTACCCATATAAATCGTATCACCGATCGCAAAGACCCCGGGGTTATTCAATCCGATCACATCTCCGGGATAAGCTTCTTCAATAACTGCGCGATCTTGGGCAAAAAGTTTCTGAGGACGGGATAAACGGATAGTTTTACCTGTTCTAGCGTGGTTTACTACCATATCCTTCTCGAATTTCCCCGTACATACCCGCACAAAGGCCACCCGGTCCCGATGTTTGGGATCCATGTTTGCTTGCAGTTTGAAGACAAAACCGGTGAAATCGGGATAGGTGGGATCAAGGACACCGAGGGAGGAATTGCGTCCTCTGGGTGGCAATCCATAGTCGAGGAAGGATTCTAGGAATAATTTCACCCCAAAATTGGTCATGGCGCTACCAAAAAAGATCGGGGTCATTTCTCCTGCGTGGACTGCTGGCAAATCCAATTCTGCACCCAATTCCGAGAGTAGTTCTATATCCTCTTTTAACTGGTAATACAGGTCTTTTTCGAGATAATCCTCAATTTTGGGGTCGCCAAGCTCGATCACGGTTTCCTGCGCCTCCTGAGAGCCGTGGGAGCGACGTTCAAACAGGTGTATGGTCTGGGTGGCTCGATCAAAAACTCCCCGAAAGCGATCGCCAATTCCGATCGGCCAATTGACGGGATAGGTTTGTAATCCTAATTCTCGCTCGATTTCGTCCAATAAATCCAGAGGTTCGCGGCCGGGGCGATCCATTTTGTTAACAAAGGTAAAGATAGGCAACTGTCGCAGTTTGCACACTTCAAAGAGTTTTCTCGTTTGGGGTTCCAAACCTTTGGCTGCGTCGATTAACATCACCGCATTATCGGCAGCGGCTAGGGTACGATAGGTATCTTCGCTAAAATCTTGGTGGCCGGGAGTATCGAGGAGATTAATCTGAAAATCACGATAATCGAACTGTAAAACCGTGGAAGTAATCGAAATTCCCCTTTGTTTTTCCATTTCCATCCAGTCGGAGGTGGCCTTGCGTTGGTCGCGTCTTGCTTTGACTGCACCCGCTTGATGGATTGCACCCCCGTATAGTAACAGTTTTTCGGTCAGGGTGGTCTTTCCCGCGTCAGGGTGGGAGATAATGGCAAAATTTCGCCGTTTTTCCAAGACAGCTTCGCTGGTTTCTAGTTCTTTTTCAATTTCGGTCGTCATTCTAATTTCGATCGCTTTCCTATCTTTCTATTCTAGTTTAGCTGGGGAGTCAGATATCTTTATGGCTCTGATTCTAGGTTAAACTCAATCCGGCTCTGTAAAACCATTTCTGCAATTACCGCTCCTCCTTTACCTTGAGCTAAAACCCGCTCAAAACGGTTGATTAATTCGGGAATATTGATCACTTCCTCTACAGATTCTAGATATCTTTCGACAATTGCCCTGATCTTGTATCTTATCTTAGCTTGCTCCGCAACTTTTTCTAAAATCTCCTCGCAAGTCTGCTCGGTTTTAACCACAAAAGTAATGGGATATTTTTGCACTTTATCAATATCTAAAAAATATTTATCAGCAGCTATCGTTTCCGTAACTTGAAAAAATCGACCTAGGGGTTTCATGACAAAATCTATCCCCCCGTCATTGGCATTTGTTCGACCAGTTTTATATAAAAGTAAGTATTCAGAGTTTAAGCGCTCAGGCGACCATCCCCAATATATTTTCTGTTCCCCATAATACTCTTTAAGAATTGCATAACTGACAATCTCAAAAACTCTAGCATCAATGTTTGGTCTGAGTAAACTCCGAATAAATTCAATGGCTCTCTGGGGATCTTGCTGTTGAATATCAATCATCTGTTGACAATAGCTGATAAATTGATTAAATGCTTTTTGTCTTGTTTGCACATAGGCATCAATTATATCTATAATCACTGGCGCAATATTAACTTGATTACCCTCTAGATAAAACTTAATTAGATTCTCATTAATCTAGTATCTATTGGTTTTAACATCTCTAATTATAGGCAGATAAGATAAGGTGGGAAAATACTTGTTAAATTCCTGATTTAATCGATGATTGAGAGCATGATTTTGTAATTTATTGCCAAAAGGAAGCTCCCTTTGCCGGCGAAAAAGTGTCATATACTGAGCGCCTTGATACTCGTCGTATCCATCCTTAAGATGAAACTCATTATTAATATAGTCTTCCACTAAAACATAAATGGCATAATGATTAGCCAATCCTGCTCGGGATTTAGAACCTCGATTAGCGGCTCTAGTTTTAATGTTCAAATATTGCAATAATTCACTAGCATTTAAAATGCTATTTCCCTGATTGGGAAAGTAATTATCGATAATTTTAATAATTATCTTGGTGAA
Organism: Microcystis sp. M049S2; assembly: GCF_020245625.1. Classification (NCBI taxonomy): domain Bacteria; kingdom Bacillati; phylum Cyanobacteriota; class Cyanophyceae; order Chroococcales; family Microcystaceae; genus Microcystis; species Microcystis sp. M049S2. The sequence goes on from NZ_JADBUN010000251.1 coordinate 12,720, forward strand.
TTCATGCTTTACTATCGACATCGAAAAGACTCTCCTGTACAAAGTTAGATTCTTGTTTATTTTCGCTTTTTCTACTATAGCTTTTTTGAGGAGGGAGTAACTTTTCTCCCTTGTATTCTTGCCATCCGAGAATCCGTCGAAGACCAATTTTTAAATACTGCTCTTGTAATTCTATACTAATAGAAATTCTTCCCAAACGTTTAGCTACAGATGCAGCTGTAAAAGTTCCTGCAAATGGATCAAGCACAATTCCACTCTTGTCAGTGCTGGCCAAAATAATTCTTTCTAGCAATGATTCAGGTTTTTGTGAAGGATGATTTTCGTATTCATCCATGCGATATCTGACCCTAGGGAAATACCAAACATTGCCCGGTACTTTCTCTGTATTGTATTGACTCGGAATCGCTTTTCTATAATCAATTAGTTTTCGTTTTGCTCCAGTTTTTGCTTCTATCTTAATATCCTTTGAATTAAAAGTGTAATTATTTTTATCTTTCACACAGTGAAGTATTGGTTCATACATCGAACCAAAGTATTTTGTTGCTTGTACTCCTGAACTATCATAATGCCAGATAATACGACTAAGAATCGTCATTTTTTGTCTTAAATAAAGATCAAAGTAAGGCATTGCTTGAGTGCTGGCCATAACATATAATGTTCCCTGGGGTTTCAAGATACGAAGACACTGATCAAGAATTTGATTTGCCCAATTTATATAATCATTTTCCGATTCCCATTTGTCGTAAAAATCGGCAAAATGCTTACCTATATTATAGGGAGGATCTAGAAAAATAAGATCTACAGAATTAGAGGCAATCTCACTGGATAAAATCGGCAAAGAATCACCGTGAAATATAACTTGCTCATTAGCTTCGTATCGTTTAAACATGATCATTTTTTTAATTTAAAGTAGTTAGATTTTTACTAGGAAATGTCTCAATTTTTAACCTCCTTAGCGATTAGGATAATTGACAGACTTTATCATAAACATGAAGTATAACCTAATTTGGTATTGATGACTGACTTCTGACGAGGGAGTCCCCACAACGAAAACTTGGATTTTTAAGCCTTTAAATATTTTAAGATGAGTCAGTATCCCGCAGTCTAATAATCGGGACGAATTATTTCTAGTAAACTTCTAGCCACTGCTTCCACTACAGTGATAGGAACAGCGTTTCCGAATTGTTTTTTAGCGATAGCTGACTGTGGATGATAGATAAAATTATCGGGGAATCCTTGTAATTTACGCGCATCTTGGGGAGTAATTTCTCGAAACTTTTCCGGTTTATAGATTTTCTTTAAAAACAATTGTTTGTATTCTTGGGGATGAGTAGCGGTAATTGAAATAGTAGCAATATAATCTTTAGCACCCGTAGCGGTTAGGGTAGGAATAATATCGGCCGTCGGTAAAATAATCCGATAAATGCCGTTAATTCCCGTCATATTTTTCGAGTTAATAAATTCATACTTACCTGCGGTCGTTTGCCAACAAATACCGAGAGAAACTAACTGATTTAGTTCCTCGATTTTTAGATCGGGTATAATTTCCAAAAAAGCAGAAAAAGCCACGGGATGACCATCTTTTTCGCCATACTTTTTACTGCGTCTTAATTTCAGCAAAGCTAAACAGATACTTTTTTGTCGTTCCGTAGTTTTGATAATATCCCAAGAATGAATAGTTGTGTGGCCATTTCTTAAATCAGAAAAAATAAAGAAGTCATTTAATTCATCTTCTTTTTGAAAACGAGTTCTCGATGGAGGAACAAAACCATTAAATAAAGTATCCGCAGATAACTTGACTTTCTTAACTGGTTGAATATTCTTGATGTCTTCTAAAATATCCAAAACCTTCGGATGGATACCCAAAGGTAAAGGAAATTTAAACCGCTCATAGTTATCTATATTTTTTCTAATTCCTACGATAAAAACTCTCTCGCGATTCTGGGGTAAACCAAAATCGTAGGCATTTAATAACTGCCAGTAAACTTGATAACCACAGCTGGTTAATTCATCGATAATTAATTGTAAATTCTCCCGATTGCGAGGACTAGCTAACCCACTGACATTCTCGAAAATAAAGCTTTTCGGTTGACTTTTCTGGACTAATTTAATCACATCAAACCAGAGTTTTCCCCGGGTATCCTCAAATCCCCGTAAACATCCCGCCACCGACCAAGGTTGACAGGGAACGCCGCCGACAATAAGATCGAGATTATCGGGTAAATTGCTAATTTTACTCACATCTCCGAAAGCAATTTCATCGCTGTTGAGATAGCTAATAAAATTCTGTTGATAAACTTGGATGGCCTGTTGATCAATTTCTGAATAGCCTAAACAACGTCCTCCCAATTTCTCCAAAGCGATTCTAAACCCACCGATTCCCGCGAATAAATCGACAAAACGATACTGGGGATGGGTAATAACTAGATGTAGGGGTAATTGGGTTTGTCTGCTGACTTTAACTGTGGTTTTCAAGGGTCAATAATTCCTTTTCACCGTCTGGGAAGATGCCTATCTGTACTAATTATTTTAGTATAACTTAAGTTTTTTTTCTAGAGACCTCCTGCAAATTTCCTGTCTCCTGACTTGAAAGAGGGTGTGGGGTGTAGGGTGTGGGGTGTGGGGTGTAGGGTGTGGGGTGTAGGGTGTGTGGGGTGTAGGGTGTAAGGTGTGGGGTGTGGGGAGTTTTCTCAGTGAACTGATAACTGATAACTGATAACTGATAACTGATAACTGATAACTGATAACTGAATCCTAACCCAACGGTAGATGTGGGATTTTTGCAGGAGATCTATCGAGTCGAGGAATACTCGTAGTCTTCGATAATGTGGAGAAGTCGCATAGCTGAACTACAGGATTCTTCTAAAATTTCCTGTTTCTCCTGAGAATCTTCGATTAAATCTTCAGATACTAGACGCAAAGAACCTAAAAGACTATTAAGACTGCTTCTCGCTTCGTAGGATAAATAAGCTTTTCTTTTTTGCTCATCTTCCCTATTCTTAGAGTCAGCCTCTTTGCTATCACTAAATTGCAGAGCGTGTAAATGGGCATAATGACCACCTTGAGCTAATAATTCCTCATGATTGCCGATTTCTGCCACTTTTCCCTTGTCCAGCACCACAATTTGATAGGCTTTTTGAACAGTGGAAAGACGGTGAGCGATCACAAGAGTAGTCCGCTCGCGACAGAGTTCGTCGATCGCTTCCTGTACTAAACGCTCAGAAATTGTATCCAAAGCACTGGTAGCTTCATCGAGAATGAGAATATCCGGATCTCGCAGTAAGGCACGAGCGATCGCTAATCTTTGTTTTTGTCCTCCCGAAAGTCTCACTCCCCGATCGCCAATTTCCGTATCCAGTCCTTCCGGCAGTTTGCAGATAAACTCGTAGGCATTCGCCCTTTTTGTCGCCTCTAAAATTTCTGCATCACTAACATCGCTTAATCCGTAGGCAATATTAAAACGGAGAGAATTATTAAAGAGAAAAGTGTCTTGACTGACTATTCCCATCGCTTTTCTCAAAGATTTGATCTCATAATCCCTTAAATCTTGACCATCAAAAAGAATCCTCCCGGCTATAGGATCATAAAAGCGTGGTAATAAATCAGCAATTGTCGATTTTCCCGCCCCCGAAGCACCAACAAGAGCGATCATTTTTCCTTTTGGAATCCAAAGATCGATGCCCTTGAGAACTAATTCTTGATGACCAGGATAGGAAAATTGGACGTTATCAAAATGAATACCTGTCTCTAATCTTTGATAGGGAATAGAGCCATTAGTCATAAATGGTTTATTCTCTCGAATGAGAAAATCCGCTACCACCTCTACTGCTGAAACATCACCTACTAGACTACTCCTAGCACTGTTAATTTGACTAACCATCGGCAAGGCCCGGAAAAGTACATAGAGATAGGTCAATAAAATTGTTGCTAAAGCTTGCAGTTGTTCATTAAAAAGATAACGACCAGCAATAATAATTAAAGCGATAATAACAACTCCACCTATTTCATTAAGCGGGGCGATTACAGCATTATTAGTCTGGGCATCTAAACCCGCTTTCTCCCGGGCTTCGATATCTTCCACAATAGATTCTAATTCGTATCTCTCATTGCCTACCGCTTTAATTAGACGAATTCCCGTTAACAGTTCCAACAGTTTATTAGTTTGCTGTTTAGCCGTTACGGTGATAATCTCTCCAAACTTTTTTGATCTCTTGACAAAGTATTGATTAAGCAGACCTAAAAGGCCACCCAAAACACTAGAAAGAATAGTTAATTGCCAAGAAATTGATATTAAAATAGCCAAGTACATGAAAGCTGTGGCGATGACCTTAATCAGGTTTATGTAATTTCTAATTGATGCTACAGCCCGATTAATCTCGGACATAAAACGATTAAAAATATCTCCTATTTTACTTTTTACATAATAATCTATATCCACTTCTAGCAAAAGAATAACTGAATCAATTCGCATATCTTTTGCCATAATTAAAGACAAGTAAGTGCCTAGCCAATTACTGACAAAATTGGTAATATGCTTGAGGATTAAAATTAATAATATCGCCGCAAACATCCAGAAAAAACGAGTATCGACCGAGAAAATCTCAAAAACTGAGAGCAGCTTTTTGATAAGTTGGGGGGCATTTTTTAAGAGATCATTTTCGGGATTAATAAAAGAAATTAGCAAAGGGATAACTAAAACAGTTCCTACCCCATTAAATATGGTACTGGCAAAGCCTATAATGATGCTGGAAACCACTAATATCCAGTGTTTCAGCGTATATTTAAGCAGAATTTGATTAGGATTCATCGCAAGTAATAAAGTAAATAGTCAACGGTCAATTATCCTACTCGCCAGACTCTAATATTTCCCTTCCAGAGAAGTAATTAGGCGAGAAAGAGTTGTCGCCATGGCGGTGGTACTATAGGAGGCGATACAGCGCTCTCTCGCTTTTAGTCCTCGTGCATTAGCCGAGTCGAGATGATTAAAAACTTCGCTAATCATAGCAGCTAGTTGCTCTGGCGATCTAGGTTCGACTAAATAGCCAATATCAGCTAAAATTTCGGGTATATCTGCCACTTTAGTGGAAATAATCGGTTTAGCCATCGCCATACCATCGGTGAGTTTAATCGGAAATTGGGCGTTAGCCGTAGCTTCATCCCTCTGGGGAACGATAATAGCATGGGCAGCGGCGATAACTTCTGGCATTCGCTCGATCGGTTGAGCAGGTAAATGAATTAACCAAGGTTGACCTTTTTCTAGCAAACTATCCAGATAACCATCCCCGATTTGGCGACCTCCCACCAACACCAATTTAAAATCAGGATCACCAATTTGATCTAAAGCGATTAAGACATCTTCTAAACCTTTGTGGGGTCTAGCTGTACCCGGGAACATTAAAACTTTATACGCGGATAAACCGTATTTTTGACGACAAGCGACAGGATCGTAGAGATTGGGATCGAAAAGTTGCGTATCCTTGCCATTCGGTAAATAAATCCCCCCATAACGCTTTTGCAAAAATTGATTATTAACCGTCACTGCATCAGCGCGGTTAATTAAATTTTCCATCCAACGCAGATAAAGAGGGTGATTCGGATCCCTAAGCGCACCATTTTTTTTGAGGATATCCCTAGCTAATTGTCGAGGATAAGGACGATAGGACCATCGATCGCCACCAAACCAACTCATTTCCCAATCGTCAATATCAAGAATTAGGGGACGTGGGGAAAAAAAACGTTTCAGTAAACCGATGCCGAAACTGGTGGGACGGGGTTTAACCGCATAGATAATCTCTCCAGAGATGCGATCAAGTAAAGTCTTGATCTGGCCAAAAAACTGGGGATAATTATTGCCTTTGACCGATACCACGGGTAAATTCCCCGGTGGGGTGGGATAGATTTCCCGGCCAAAAATCGGACCATAAACCGTCACCTGACAGTTTAGCTGTTGCAAGACTTGAGCAATCAAATAGACTCTTGTGCCACCACCACCGGATAAATCTGGTGCTAAAACAGAGATTTTTTTGTTCACGATCGCCGCTCAATCCAGATTATCTAGCACGATAGGAGAATGTTAATCGATGTTAACGTTCTTGTCAATCTTAGGCGAACTTAACATTAATGCCACCGGAGATAGACTAGACAAAGAAAACTAACATATAGATTGCCGAGACGACTAACTGAGTAAACATCACTGGTAAACCGTAGCGCAGAAAGGTATGAAAGCTAATTTTGCCCCCGTGTTGTTCGGCGATGCCGGCGGCGACAATATTAGAAGAAGCCCCCACTAAAGTACCATTACCCCCTAGGGTAGCTCCGTACATCATCGCATAGAAAAGCGGTAAAACTTCCGGGGGAAAAGAACCGGCATAATCGGGAGAAAGAACCTCCGTCCCGACTAAATTAACATTAACAAGGTACTGTTTCAGTAGTGGAACCATGGCCACCACTAGGGGAATATTCGGAACGACACTGGAAACAAGTCCGACAAAAAACAGCAAGACTAGAGAACCTAAAAAGATATTTTGGCCTAAAATTATCGCCAGAAGTCCCGATACACTATTAACTACGCCAGTTTTTTCTAAGCCGCCAATTAGGACAAAAATTGACATAAAAAATAATAGGGTACTCCAGTCCACATCCCGGAGAATATTATGCACCGTATCGATTTTCGATTGCTGGGCTAAAAGTAGGGCTAAAGTGGCCCCCATCAAAGCAACGGCCGCCGGAGAAATGGGTACGGGAAAAGATTCACCAACGACGAATAAAAATAAGACCAAAAAGACGATAATTCCCCCCACCGCCAAGACGCGAGGATGATTAATCTTCGGATGGGGTAAGTCTTCTAAATGCTCGAATTTTGTCCGCCAGATTTTGGGGAATAACCAAGGTAACATAACCAGAATGGTAATCACTGCCAAGGCACCACCTAAACTTAAACGCTGTAGGTATTCCATGAAGGTGATATTAATAGAATCACCGACGATATAAGTAGCGGGATCACCAACAATCGTTAATAACCCGGAACTGTTGGCCACGAAAACCATCAGGATTAAGAGCGGCACAAAATCCACGCCTATATCTTGAGCTAGGGGGGGAATTAAAGGTGCTAATAACATCACCGTGGTGGCGTTGGGTAACACCGCACAGATTGGGGTAGTAATGGCGACAATTCCTATTAGTAATAATTTGCCCTGTCCCTTGGCTAAAAGCACCATTTGTGCTGCTAAATAATCAAAAATTTTCGTTGGTTCAAAGGCTCTTACTAACACCATCACCCCAAAAAATAGGGCGAGAGTGGCATAACTACGACTGATATAACCCACCGCTTCCTGGAGAGTCATGATATGGGTAAAAACTAAGATTAAAGCTCCTAGTAAAGCCGCTACGGTAATATGAAGCCACTCGAACATAATAACCACAATGACTGCAATAAAAGTCATCGCAGCAATCCACATTGGTAAAGATTCCAGCATTTTTGATCCTGTTTTTACTCTTGGTTTCTCGATACAACTAAAAGTTTGCTCGAAAAATGTACAGCAAACTCATAGAAAATATGGTTATCTACGGAAAATCTTAAAATTGTTGTGATCGGTAAGCTGATATGAGAATCTCCATAAACAATGTCTCCTGTAAGTTATGACTATCAAGTAGTACCAGCGACATAACTGAACCGATCAAGACATTACTAGGAATGTAGTGATGTTTCAGTCTTCCCCCCCACGCCGACGAAGTTAGCTGACGGGCTAGGATAGAGAGATATCCTTTTCTAGGCTAAAAAATCTAGAAATACGCCCCAAATATGGTTCCTCCGCTCCGAATTTGTCTAGCTAATATCTAGCATAGAAACTTGGATTAGGCTGACTTACTCTGTTTAGTGATCCACCATAGCATACTAACCCAAAAAAAACGATATAGCCCTATACCAGACCTATCCTGTCGGTTATCCCCCGGGTTGCTAGGATAGAACAATGATAAGCTAATAGCTAACGACTGACCGCCATAGCAGCCACAACAGAAATTTCTATGAATAGAAGACCTCGTTATACTCCTCCTCGATCGCGTGATCGTGATTATGAACGCTCCTATGGCGATGACTCCCGCGCTTCGTCCCCCGGAGGCCTATTGGCAAAATTAAACTATGCCATGATCGCCTTGATTGGTGGTATTTTTGTACTAGGAGTGGGTCTCGGTCTGGTATTCAGTTCTACTGCCAATTTTAGCCCCGAAAACGTCGCTTCCCGGGAAGTAATCGATCGCAGCGCCCCCAATGCGGAATTATGCGTGCAGTTTGGGGCCAGTGCCATTGTCACCGATTTGCGGGTTTATGTCACTCTTAACCCCTTTAATGTTTTTGTTACCCAACCAGTCATGCAACCCGGTTGCGTTTTGCGACGCAATAACTGGTCAATTTTAGAACAACAAAAATTAGTCGATGGACAGCAGGTACAAAGTTGTAAAAACCGGATGAATACCTTTGGTTATACCGGCCCCTTGGAAGGCAAACCGAAAATCGATTGTATCTTCCAAAATGAAGCCGGTGGTAATCTTTTTGTTAATCCCGCCGGTGCTGTTGGTCCCAGACCAGATACAGATAAATTCTAAACCGGAAAATATCTTTCTCCTGACTGCTGACTTGAAAAAGGGTGTGGGGTGTGGGGTGTAGGGTTTTACCCATTTTCAGGGGGTCAATTACCTAATTTTCAAGGAAAAAATCCCTAAATTTTTCCCCCCCGATCACTGCAAGGGCTGGCACTTTTGGATTTCAAAAAAGCCTAAAGATATTATCCAACAAGGTTTTTAGATTTATTCAGCCAACCCTAATCAACCGGAACAATTTTTGATTTTTACAAGAGGTCTAATGACTTAGCCATTGGGCTGTAGTCACAACAAAAATCCCGCCAGCTTTTTTAAAAAAAGGCTGAATTTTATCGATCAGACGACCAAGTTGTTCGTCACTATTACAAACCGTCATAATGTAGCTACCACTGTAATCACAATCCAAGTCATCACAGGATAAACCTCGATCGCCTTTTCCCGAAGTATTGCCAAAGACGGTATAACCGGAAACTCCGACAACATCAAGAACGCTTAAGGTTTCTTCCAGAAAAGCATGACTAACAATTATTTCTACTTTTTTGACAGTTTGTAAGGAAGGATGCGGGGATTCAAACATGGTAGTTAAGTACAAAAAGGACAAGTGAAAGAGAAAACTTTTGACAGGAATTATTTAAAAACCGCCTGGACTTTTAGACTCCACAGCCAATGATTTTGATCATCTCTAGGTACAGAGGAATACCGATGATGATATTGAAAGGAAAAGTTAAAGCCAAGGCCATAGAAACGTATAAACTAGGATTCGCTTCGGGAACAGTCATTCTCATGGCCGCAGGAACAGCAATATAAGAGGCACTGGCACACAAAACAGCGAATAATAAAGCATTGCCCTGTTCAAATCCGAGAACCTTAGCGATGAGAATCCCCACCATAGCATTGATAACGGGAATGAACACCGAGAAACCGATGAGAAAAGAACCAGTTTTGCCTAATTCTCGGATTCTTTTCGCCGCCACTAATCCCATATCCAGGAGAAAGAAAGTTAACGCACCATAAAAAATCTCTTGAGTGAAAGGTTCTAATTTTTCCCAACCTTTTTCCCCCGTGAGCATACCAATAATAACACTACCGACTAAGAGAAATACCGAACCATTTAAAAAGGCTTCATGTAAAACTTTTGACCAAGAAAACGCTTCTTCTTCACCATTTTTCTCTTTAAAGACTCGCACCAGGATTAAACCCACTACAATCGCCGGCGATTCCATTAAAGCTAAGGCCGCTACCATGTGACCGCCATAGGAAATATGAAGTTTTTCTAAAAAAGAACTGGCGGTGATGAAAGTAACGGCACTAATGGAACCATAGGCTGCTGCGATCGCTGCCGCATTGGCACTATCGAGTTTAATTTTCAGGATAAAGAAAGTGTAAATGGGAACGATGCAAGCCATAACCACAGAGGCAATCAAAGTTAAAGCGATTTGGTTATTGATGCCACTTTCCGCTAGTTCATAGCCTCCCTTGAAACCAATCGCCATCAAAAGATAGAGAGAAAAGAGTTTAGGCAGTGGTTGGGGAATCTCTAGGTCGGATTTAAAAAATACTGCCAGCATTCCTAAGAAAAAGAACAAAACCGGCGGATTGAGAATATTGAACAGGATTAAGCTGCCATCCATAGGTTTGCGTACATTGAGTTATTCCAATCTATACTATTCAATTTTGAGAATACTGGCAAAATGTTAAGAACCAGATTAAAACGCTTAACGATGGCCGCCCAAAAAATGCCGTCAGCTTTTCTCCCCTCTCCCTTTTCCCTTTTCCCCCTCTACAATAGGGCTTTTGTAAAAACCAAAAATTGTTGCTAGGGTTAGGAGTCAGGAGTCAGTAGTCAGGAGAATTAAGAATGAATAATAATCAGTTAAATAGTCTATTTACACACTTTATGCCATTTAATCCTTATTTTTGCCGTTTTTGAATCCTGAAAAACTAATTATGCAAGAGGTTTAATAATTACTCGCAGCCAGAAATAAGTTGGTTCTTATCATACTTTGTGCTTTTTGTCAAAAAAACTTTTCTTTTGCAATAAAACTACATAAAAAAAAGATCATCGTTGTGGGTGAAATTGACTCATTTACCCGCCTTAATTAGGATTACCTTCTAGGTGTGGCAAGGGTTTCAGCCATTGCTGCCCAAAAAAGCACAAAACAACCCATTATGAAATTCAGTAAAATCGCTGTAACCATGATAACATCGTTGTTAAATAAAAATCTTTCTCAATTAATTTTTAAGAATTTATAAATATTGCGGAATGTTAATTTAAATATTTTCAAGTTTGTGGAGTCAATAAATAACTTTTGCTTATCTTTGACCAACATTGGGTTAGGAGTCAGTTATCAGTTATCAGTTATCAGTTATCAGTTATCAGTTATCAGTTATCAGTTATCAGTTATCAGTTATCAGATGTGAGTTTTCAGTTCACTGTTTACTGTTTACTGATCACTGAAAAAAGCTTCTCCCCACACCCCACACCCCACACCCCACACCCCACACCCCACACCC
>NZ_JADBUN010000252.1:0-22722 GCF_020245625.1 Microcystis sp. M049S2
CTTGATTTCAGTTTTTTCTTTGTCAGTAAGGGTGTCAACAAGGAATATTACAAATTGTTAACCGAGTCTTGAAAGCCTTGTGCTACAAAGGTTTGAAATGTTAAGAAAGATGTGACTAAAGGACAGCCTTATTAAGGGGGGATGAAGGGGGGATCAGAGGCAAAATCTATCTTCAATTTGATTATAACTACTTACTTAAGTAGGTGGGTGGAATTAAATATAAAATGAACGTAGGTTGGGTTGAAGCATGAAACCCAACGCCCGCATGGGTTAGCGGTAGCGTAACCCATCCTACAAATAATTGTGCCTACCTACTTAGCTTCGGAAGTATTCGATCGCTGCAGGAATCGATTAAAGAGAAAACCGAGGAGCAGGGCCTTAAATTCAAGGTCGTCAGTGAACTTTTTATAAAAGCTGAAGTTGATTTCCACCATGTCCTGCATGATGTCGGATGCCAGGATATCAAAGGCTAGTTTAACATTTTCGGGAGTATTGATCTTAAGGCTCGCTTTCAGGGGTGCGCTGTCATCCAGTTTAGTTTCAAGGTGTTCGATAAAAACTCGCTCATCCTCACTGAAATCAGTACCAAATCGTCGATTAATTTCTTCAATGATTTTCGAGAGGGGTTCTATCTTTTTGGTGGGGGGTTGGCCCGTGCCGGGAGAATAAACCCTAGTACTTTCCGGGACACTCCGTTTTAGTTCAATTTTGCCCCTGTGGGTCTCTTGGATGCGGTAGGAGTTTAGTTCAATGCTTTGTTGAATAGGCAAAGGAAGGGCCTCTGGGGAGGTGGGAAGTTTGCAGATTAAGTGGCGGCAAAATTCATAGAACTTCTCTAAGTCTGCAGCAGGTATGGGGAGTAATTGAGAGACAAAGCCATAAAGTCGGATAAATTCTTGTAGTTTACCGCGAAAACCGACTTTTTCCTCCTCAGAAGCTTCTAGGTAACGGTCGAGTACGGGGTTGAGGCTGCCATGAAGCTTGGCCTGGGTTCCTTGGGAGTGAAAGAATATCTGCGCGAAGCTATCGATGTCCGAGTCTTGGTAAAAGTGATAGTCGTCAAGCTGTGCTTGGATTTTATAGAGCCGGTTGGGGTCGGTGGCTTCCGTCAAGATGGTGCAGTCGTAGTAATCTCTAAAAGCTGCTTCGATCTCATCGGCCTCGTTGGCGAAGTCCAGCACCAGAGTCCCGGTTTTGTGGGGGTGGATGCGGTTGAGACGGGAGAGGGTCTGGACAGCGTTAACCCCAGCTAATTTCTTATCGATGTACATCGCGCCTAGGAGGGGTTGGTCAAAACCGGTCTGGAATTTGTTGGCAACGACGAGAAAGCGGTAGGGAGCTTGTTGAAAGGTGTCTGCGGTGGCTTTGTCAGGGATATGAGTACCTGAGGAGGCGCTATTCATGTTGGTTTCGGTGAAGTCTTCTCCGTCTCTAACTGTCCCAGTAAAGGCGACTAGGGACTGATAGGGATAGTCTTTTTCCTTGAGATAGCGGTCTAGGGCCAACTTGTACCGCACGGCATGGAGACGCGATCGCGTGACAATCATGGCCTTGGCCTTGCCTTGTACCTGATGGGCCACCTGCTCATGGAAGTGTTCGACAATGATGGCCACTTTCTGCTTAATGGTGTGTTCGTGTAAATCGACGAAGTGGCGCAGCAGCGAGGCGGTCCTGGCGCGATCATAGTGGGGGTCATCTTCGATGGTTTTGAGCAGATTAAAATAGGTCTTGTAGGTGGTATAGTTCTCCAGCACGTCGAGAATAAAGCCTTCCTCAATCGCCTGAGCCATGGAATAGAGGCTAAAGGGAGCAAAGCTGCCGTCCGGTTGTCTGGTGCCGAATACTTCTAGGGTTTTGGGTTTCGGCGTGGCGGTAAAGGCAAAATAACTCAAATTAGCAATTTTTCCCCGTTTTTTTGTATCAGAGACGATCCCATCTTCTAAATCCTCCTCTTCTCCCCCTTCCTCGGCGGCGGCCGCTTCTAGGCTGGTGGCGGTGAGGACGCTTTTGAGTTTTTTGGTACTTTCTCCGGTCTGGGAGGAATGGGCCTCATCGACGATTACTGCGAAGCGCTGCCCAGAGAGGGACTGGATTTGATCGACGATGACGGAGAATTTTTGCAGGGTGGTGACGATGATATTTTTCCCGGACTCTAGGGCCTCTTTGAGTTGCCGCGAAGTTTTGTCGATGTTTTCCACCACCCCAGAGGTCTTTTCAAACTGGCGGATAGTGGCCTGTAGTTGCTGATCCAATATACGGCGGTCGGTGATGACGATGATAGAGTCAAAAACGCGGCTATTATGATCATCGTGCAAGCTGACAAGTCCGTGGGCCAGCCATGCTATTGAATTACTCTTGCCACTGCCGGCACTGTGTTGGATGAGATAGGATTTTCCTGTCCCTTCGGCCTTGGCATCGGCCAGCAAACGGCGCACGGCATCTAATTGATGGTAGCGGGGAAAGATGAGCCTTTTTACTCCTGTTTTTCTGCCCTTGTCGTCCTTTTCTTCCTTGAGGGTGATAAAGTTCTCGATTAGGTCAAGGAAGCTATCTTGCCGCCAGATTTGCTCCCACAGGTAGGCGCTGCGGAATTTGGTAGGGTCTGGGTTTGCCGCTACGCCAGTCTTTCCGGGGTTGAAGGGTAGGAAGCGGGTTTCATAGCCCTGGAGGTGAGTGGTGACATAGACCAGATCCGAGTCAACGGCAAAGTGGGAGAGACATAGGCCAAACTTGAGGAGTGGCTCTCTCGGATCTCGATCTTCTTGATATTGTTTAATCGCTTGTTGGAAGTTTTGCCCTGTAAAAGGGTTTTTTAGTTCGGCGGTGAAGATGGGTAAACCGTTAAGAAAGAGGACAATATCGATGCTGTTGAGGGGATTTTTCTGGCTGTAGTACAGTTGTCTAAGGACACTAAAGCAGTTGGTCTGGTAGAGTTTTTGGGTTTCCGGATTGAGACTGCTGGGGGGTTGGAAGTAGGCGAGTTGGAAGCGGCAGCTGTTGGCTTTGATGCCTTTTCTGAGTACTTCTAAGGTTCCCCGATTCTTGATGACTTCGGCAAGCTGTTTGAGGAGTTGGGTGTTTGCGTCGTCACCATACTGGGTTTGGAATTTCTGCCACTCTTGAGGTTGGCTGGTTTGGATGAAGTTAAGGACATCTTCGGGTATGAGGCAAAGTGAGCGCTCATAATCTTTGGAGCTGCGGCGCTGATAGCCACTGTTGAGGAGGCTTGCTTCGATGGTGGCTTCAAAGTTTTTCTCGGAGGTGTCTATCATGTCTTTAGACTGCTGATTGTCAATATTATGCCCTACTTAAGTAGGTAGGCATTAAAAATTATCAGACACCCCCCTTATCAAGGGGGGCAGGGGGGATCGAACCTAAAATCTGTTTTTAATTTAATTATAACCAGCTACTTAAGTAGGTAGGCATTAAAAATTATCAGACACCCCCCTTATCAAGGGGGGCAGGGGGGAGCGAACCTAAAATCTATTTTTAATTTAATTATAACCAGCTACTTAAGTTAAAGTTATTACACAAAGAATAGGAGAGCTACAGATCGAGAAACAAAGTTTGTAACGTTATTCCCCAGTTAGGAGCAAGGAACATGAAATTTAAACTATTTTCCCAAGTTTCTTTAAGAGAAGATATTCCTGAATATGGTTTAAAAAAAGGGAGTATTGGAACAGTTGTTGAATATTATCAGAGGGCTGAAGGTGAGGAAGATGGATACAGTTTAGAAGGCTTAATTTTTCAAGATACGGTAGAGGTAGCAGAATCACAAATTGAATTATTAACGACACCCGCACTTAGTTAGGGTCTGCTGAAAAAGTTTGTTGGTGGGGGCAGGGTGTGGGGTGTGGGGTGTGGGGTGTAGGGTTTCACCGATAGGTTATTACCCGAATGCTTCGCCCCTACAGGACGCAGACTGATGAAGACGCAAGGTTTTGAAGCACAATTCTCTCAAAATCTGGCACCTGTTTCACGAGAAAAACCACAAAAACCTTACCTTGCCTACATTTCACATTTATTCAGTCAACCCTACTTAAGTAGGTAGCCGTTAAAAATTATCAGATACCACCCTTATCAAGAGGGGACTAAGGGTAGGGTTGATTCATGAATCAACCCTACTATAAATCAACCCTAATATCTCTCCGCAAATTCGTTTAAACCCTTGCAAGTTATAATGTGCATGGCTTTAATGTTCCCTCACATCTATTTTACCAGTAACGGCGGCTGAAATTAACGCGGTGCGATATTCTTTGAGATGGTCAATACTGGTGCGGGTTTTGGTGATTAGGTTGTCAATTTTGCTGGTTTCTCGGTCTAGGAATTGGGCGATTTTTTGTTGTTCGGGAAGGGGGGGGAAAGTAATAATAGTTCCTCTTAATTCTTCAGCATTAAGATGAGGCTGTGCAGCTCTCAATTGATGAAATGCAAATTGTATATATCGAACTTCTGATGATAGAAGCTGCCATGCTATAAATTGATTACTACCTTCTTTTACAGTTGTTACCATATCATAGCCAGCTATTGAACCGTGATACTCTTCAGGAATAAGAGCAGAATCTCCTGTGTACGCACCACTTCTGACCACAATTATTTCCCCAGCAGCAAGAACAGCATTTCTACTTTCTGGCACTTGTTTGGGGTCAATATAAATCATATCTTTTTGAAAAATTCGACCGCTTTTTACATTTGTAGCTCTTATTAAAGGTGTTCCATATAAAATTTCTGGTGGTGGTTGTCCAAGTCCATAACGAATGTTAGCAATTCGTTTTAATAAGAGTACCTTCCAATGTTCTGGAATTTCACCCAACCATTCAACCCCGGAATCCTTCATCGGAACATCTGGGTTAAGTCCTTTGGTGACTGCATGGCTAATCAGTGCGGTGCGCTTCTCTTTAAGGAGTTTGATTAAGCGCTCTTTCTTGGTGATTAGGTTGTCAATTTTGCTGGTTTCTTGGTCGAGAAATTGGGCGATTTTTTGTTGTTCAGGAAGGGGGGGGAGAATGGAAAAAACGGACTCAAGCTTCCCTTTAGCTAACTCCTGAAAAGTTGTTCCTTGTCCCCACAATTCCAATTCCCGACGTGCGGACATCAAAAAATAATAAAAAAACTGAATACTATCTTTATATCGGAACACCAAACATCTGCATCCTTGATTAGTACACAATTCGACACCAGTGATAGCTAAGTGTCCAATAGGTGCGCGTGTAGAAAGCACTAAACTACCAACAGCTACTAATTTAGTTCCACAACTTAGATATCCAGATTGAGTAATTTTACGCTCTGTGGAAAAAATTGTGCTACCTTTGAGTTTACCAAGATCGTCAGGTGTAACCCAGAAAATATTGCCATCCCAATACTCAGGTACGCCACTTTTGGGAGTAGATCCATTAAACACTTGAAAAATATACTTAAGTTTCTTCACCTCCCAATGTTCTGGAATTTTACCCAACCATTCAACTCCAGAATCCTTGTAAGTAGGATAAGGCTGCCATTTTTTTGTCATCATATTAATCTAGCTCTTAGGTTACTATTTTATTTGATATTTTGTCTGAAAAAGAGAAACTGAAATAATCTTGGTATGGCCTAGATTTTTAACTTCATCAAAGTCCTTGTCTCCTGTAATAAAGTAATCAGCATTATTAACAATTGCACAGGCTAAAAACTTAGCATCTTTTCTATCTCTGGGGAAATCAATTTCTAAATTAATATCGACGACAAAAGTAACGGCACTTGTAAGAGTCAACCAGTATTGTTTCTGCTCATTAGTTAGCTTTAACCGTTTTCGGGATAAAACCTCTCTATATTCTGCTAAAATATCCGGTGATACTATCCAGTAAAAATCTGGGTTAGATACTACAAAGAGAATTATTTTTTCCGGGTTTCTGTCAGCTATTGCTGCAGAAATAACAACATTAGTATCGATTACAACCTTCATTTTCCTCTTCTATAATCCTCAATTTCAGCTTCAATTTCCTCTTCAGTCAAAGGATTGTCAGCGTGTAAAGCTTGGACTTCTTTAAAGAAATCTCGTAACTTATTAGCTAGAGCTTCCCTGTCATAATTTTTGGCAATAATCATTACTTCCACTTGCTGACCTTTTTGAAAAGGTAAATCAGACAAAACAAGCTGATTGGGATCTTGAATAACCAAGGTTTTCTGATAGATATTCATCACTGGGGACTTAATAAGCGAGAAGCGTTATCTGTATAAATTTCTGTTAACACCCATTTGATAGCTACATTAGCATCAACAACAAAACTCGTCACCTTTGTCTATCCTCTCTTAATAATTCTGTGCTATCCAAAAAATTTCTTCCTTGAAAATGTTCTCGCACTTTAGCAAATCTTTCCCTTGCTTGAGATAAGGTTTCCTTTGTTTTGGTTTTCTCCTCTGTAATAGGTTCAACAGTTACCGTTATATCCACTTCCTGACCTTTAAACTCAGGGGGAATATCTAAATGTAACATCCCATCTTCGCCGATATGAGAGCGTAATTTAATTACTGGCATTTTGACACCTCTTTTTTATTTTATTTGCTTCTCCCCCCTTTTGAAGGGGGGTGGGGGGGATCGTCCAAATCTAAAACAAAATCAGTTAGAATATTCTCACCTGATAAATGTGTGGGATTGTGCAGAACTTCCACCTCTTGATTAGCTCGATAAATCTCAACGGTTTTACTTTTCGGATCGATTAACCATCCTAATTGTAAGCCATTTTCTAAATACTCCCGCATCTTCTCTCGTAGGGTTTTCATCGAGTCAGTTTTTGACCGCAATTCAATGACAAAATCTGGACAAATAGGCGAAAAATCATCCTGTTCCTCTGGGGTTAAAGATTCCCACCTTTCCCGACGTATCCAAGCAACATCAGGAGAGCGATCCGCACCATTAGGAAGATGAAAAGCAGTGGAAGAATCGAACGCTATTCCTAATTGATACTTTTCATTCCAAATATAAACTTGACCGGCTAAATTGAGATTTCTTCTGCCTGTATTGCCTCCTGTGGGTGGCATAATGATCAGTTCTCCTTGGGCGGTTTTTTCTAATCGTAAATCTCTGTTAGACGCAGCTATCTTCTGAAACTGCTCTTGAGTAATTGTCAAAGTTTCTGGCCAATTAACTAAGGGATTATTCATGCTCAAATTCTCTCCTCTAGACTTGTTAACATGGCTAAAATCTCCCCTTCCACTTCCTTAATATCAGCTTCAATTGCCTCTAAAGTTCGCGGTGGCTGATACTTATAAAAATAGCGATTAAAATTAATCTCATACCCCACCTTTCCAAGCGCACCGTCCCTAATATCGCGCACCGTGTCACTAATCCAAGCATCGGTTACATGGGGAAGAACTTCTCGATCGAAATAGTCATTAATATCCTGTTTAAGTGGTACATTTTCCGTATCTCTTAAATCCGTATCCGGTTCGGGATTACCCTGTTTATCCAGACAAATATTAGCCGATTCGTCCCGCTCAGAAAGAGCCGAAAGAATCGCCTTATAAACTGCTGGTGCGAGCGTTATTCCCTTGGTTTTCATCGCTTTCTTTAGCACCTTCTCAAATTCCCCTCGATCCTGATATAAAGTATCGGGAAAACTATTAAGAATGTCTAAAATCAGCCTTTGTTGTTCCTTGCCAGCCTGTTCCTCGATCCCCTTCATTTCATCACTTTTCTTCTTGCTTACTGCCAGACTAGCAAACGCGCTCTGCTCTTTCAATCGCTCAATCCGCTCCGGTGATGCCTGAAAATTGAGCCTCAAGGGACGCTCTACGGTAATCTTGCGGTAGCCGAAATCTTCCCTATCAAAAATCTTACTCACTTCCGAGGGTTGAAAACTCTGGAAAATTTCAGTTATCTCCCGAATATGCTGGGAACTAATCTCCCGGCGCTTGCTGCCAAGACTCTTCCGCATCGGCAGCCAAAACTCGGAGGCATTAATCAGCTGCACCTTACCTCTTCTCTCAGCAGCCTTGTGGTTGGTCAATACCCAGATATATGTGGCAATGCCGGTGTTATAAAATAGGTCATTCGGCAGAGCGATGATTGCTTCGAGCCAGTCATTTTCCAAAATCCAGCGCCGGATCTCGCTCTCCCCACTTCCCGCATCCCCGGTAAACAATGGCGAACCGTTCATAACAATCGCCACGCGGCTGCCTCCTTGGGTCTCCGGCTTCATGCGTGCAATCATGTGCTGTAGAAAAAGAAGTTGTCCGTCACTGATGCGGGGTGTTCCTGCTGAAAATCGGCTGCCTGCTTTTTGTGCCTCTGTCTCCACCGCGTCCTTATCTCGCTTCCAGTCCTTGCCGTAGGGTGGATTGGCCAGGAGATAGTCAAAGGTTTTGTCACTGTGCTGGTCCTGGGAAAGGGTGCTGCCAAACTTGATATTTTCAGCGTCCTTACCGTCCACACTTTTCATGTAGAGGTCGGATTTACACACAGCAAAAGTCTCCGGGTTGACTTCCTGGCCAAAGAGAAACACCTGGGCCTTGGGGTTGAGTTCCAAAATCCGATCCTTGGCAATGGTCAGCATTCCCCCGGAACCGCAGCAGGGATCGTAAACGCTGCGAGTAATGTATTCTTGGCTTAACTGTGTTTTGTCCGGGGAGAAGATGAGGTTAACCATTAACTGAATCACTTCCCGGGGTGTGAAGTGTTCCCCCGGATTTTCATCGAGAGCTTCGTTAAACTTGCGGATGAGTTCCTCAAAGATGTATCCCATCTCTAGGTTAGAAACCTTATCGGGGTGTAAATCGATGTTCTTAAACCGCTCGGTGACGAGAAAGAGCAGGTCTGATTGTTCCAGCTTGTCGATGGTGTTGGCAAAGTCGAACTTCTCTAACACCTCGCGCATATTGCCGCTAAAACTGTTGATGTAGAGCTTGAGGTTAGCGGCCAACTGTTTGGGATCATCGAGGAGTTTCTCGAAGTCGTAGGGACAACTGTTATAGAAGGCAAATCCTGATTTTTTGCAGAGGAGAGGATCGAGATTGTCGAGCTTGTCTTTGTACTGGTGGTAGGCTGTTAAGACCTCCTCTTTGGTCGGCTCTAACACACAGTCGAGGCGACGCAGCACGGTGAAAGGCAAGATGACATCTTGATATTTGCCGCGCTTAAAGGTGTCGCGGATTAAATCCGCGATACTCCAAATAAAACTTACCTTGTCACCGAAGTTGTTCATCTGTTAAGACCGCAGTTTCCCCGCGACCAACCCCATTCTTCCACTCCCACGGAAATTTGCGAACCGGGACGGACATCTCCTTTGGATAAGTCTATCAGAGTGACACTGACTGCGGCGAATAAACTGCCCCGATAAATCGGCTGTCCTTTGTTGTTAGTATTTTTAAAACTAAGGCTAGAAACTTGGGGAGGTTGACCGGAGCGCGTCCAGCGAATGCGCTCAAAACGTCCATTGATAAATTCTGCTGAATAGGACCAACCGTTATTCATGCGGCCTCGACAAAAAAGCTGTTGTGTGGCTACGGTAGCAGGAATATTGACAGATAAACTCAGAAGGCTGAATGTAGCGAGAGCGATCGGCAAAAATTTCATAAAAGTTGGCACTATAGGGTCAAATAATCCTATTATAAGTTTTTAGTTCGCAAATTTAACTATCGCGGCCGCGGTAAGTTCCGGTTTTTCGAGGTGGGGAACATGACCACAGCGAGGAATCCAAACCAGTTGATTATTGGGTAAGGCCTGCTGAAATATCTTCGCGTCTTTTGTGCCTAAAATTTGATCGTTTTCTCCCCAAATAATCAGCGTTTCTCGGTTTATTTGGCTTAATTTCGGTAAAAATGCCCCATAACCGCCACTTTTGGTAAAGGAGATTAAAGCCTCACTCCAGTGGGGACAATTCAGGTGCAGATTGGCACAGGTGCAAGCATCAACAGTGGCTAAAGTTGCATCAAAATAGGCAGTACGACTGATATTTTGACGCACGCGGGGATTGGCTAAAAAATTAGTTGCCCACTTATCGAGGGGAGAAAACATCAATTTACCCAAAACTGGGGGGTTAGCTAGTCCTGCGCTGTCAATCAGGACTAATTTTGCCACTATTTCCGGGTAGGAGAGGGCAAAATCTAGGGCCACTGCACCCCCCATGGAAGCACCGACTAAAATTATCGGTTCTGCGATCGCAGTTTGCCAGAAATGGTAAAGATGGCTTTTAATAGTTTTCGGAGATACTTGTAAATCTGGGTATCGCTCAGTAAAACCGAAGCCGAGTAGATCTATCGCCCAAGTTTCCCTATTTTGGGCGAGTAAGGGTAGTAAACGCCGAAATTCCAGCAGGGAACTATCAAAACCGTGCAGAAGGAGAAAAGGCGGTTGACCTTGCCCTTGTTGACTATAGGTAGTTAGAATCGATCGAGGATAGATGGGGCTATCGATGGCAATTTGTTGGATATTTTCGAGGAGAGCAAGGGAGGTATCTTCACTCAATCCCTCCCTAACAGTGGGTAAAAAGTTAGGATAATTCACGGATGAGGGCGAAAGTTTGATGAGGCAACAGGCAAGAGGTGGTTAGATATGTGTAGTTAGTTGTCTCTAGCTACAGATGTTAATAGCTAATTTCGAGGGTGACAGCAGCGCGCAGGGTTTGTTCCCCTCCGATAACCGGGCTACTGGCAGCATCGGCACTCCGAAAAACCGCTTCTGAGCGGGCTATTGGCACAGGATTACTGGTATTACCCACTTGGATAGAAACCGTTTCTTTCGGCACTAAACCGAGGGCTTGTAACACGATTGTAGCCTGTTCTCTAGCTTGTTCCGTGGCTTTGATGAGAGCGGTTCTTTGGGCAGCTGCGATCGCTGATTCTCCAGCAGTAAAACTGACCCCATCGATGCGTGTCGCCCCGACTTTCACCGCTTCATCGATTAAAATCCCCGCTTGGGCTATATCAACCTGAAAACTAATCAAATTAGCCCCGATATAACCGATTAAACGTCTTTGGTTGTTGCTGAAGTCGTAATTGGGCTGTAAACTAATGCCAGTGGTTTCCAATTTTTCCACTTGACGGGAACGGAGAAATTTAACCACCGCATCGCTACGATTGGCGGTTTCCCGCTGCACCTTACCCGCTTCTTTGCCTTGAATTTCTACCCCTAAGCGCACTATTGCTTGAGAAGTGGCGATATTTTCTATCCCTTCTCCCGTTACGGTAATTGTCCTCAATTCTCTTTCGTTTGCGTAACTAGGCATAACTAATCCGGTGTTGATGAGGATAAGGGACAGCAAAAAAGCCAAGCAAAATTTTCTGTAATTCATGAAAAATCCGTAGCGATCGATACTATATTTCGATTCTAGCCTTTATTTTGGGCAATTGATCGCAAGATTATCCCTTTTCCGTCACTTTCGGAATATTGGTGACTAAGCTCTGGGGAACTTGAGAAGGGGCATTTAAGCAATGAGTGTGAAGAACCACAGAGACACAAAGAACACAAAGACCGATCGCTATTATATAAGTAGGTAGGCGTTAAAAGTTATCAGACACCCCCCTTATCAAGGGGGGATTAAGAGGGGATCGGCACCCCCCTTATCAAGGGGGGCAGGGGGGATCGAACCTAAAATCCATTTTCAATTTAATTATAACCAGCTACTTAAGTTAAACTTATCACACAGAACCTAGAAGAGCCGATAAATTCTCAAAACTTGCTATGATCTAACAAGATTGTTAATGCACTTTCTCGGCTTAATTATCCCCTGCAATGACTCGCCAAATTCACGACCAATTTGCCAAGGAATATTTAGAAGAACTCTTAGCGTCTCTGGGAACGATTAAAAAGAGCAAGAAAGTCAAGAGTGAAGTTCAAGAAATCGATGTCTGGTTTGAACCAGCCAGTTCAGCATCAAGGACTGAATTACCCTTGGGCATACTCGGTAAAATGGCGGCGACTTGCTGCTTATTTGAACCCTTCCGTAATCCTCCCTCCGAGGTAGAGATTCGCAGCTGCATCTCAAAGTTATATGCGGTTCATGGCGAAGTCTTAAGGAAGGCGAAAAGGACAAGCAAAACTCTAACTGAAGCTGAACTACCAGTTCTCTGGATTTTAACGCCTACTTTTTCAGCGAGAATGATTGAAGAAGTCGTGGGAATCCCCCCTTCATTCCTACCAGAAGAGGGGATGAAAGAGGAGTGGGGAAAAGGAGTTTATTTTTCCCCTAGCCTGTTCAAAACAGGAATCGTCGCCATCCATCAATTACCAGTCAATGAGGAGACTTTATGGTTGAGGGTGCTAGGAAAAGGAGGGACACAGAAACGAGCAGTAGAAGAATTAGTGCAATTGCCTGAAGGTAATCCTTTCCAAGAGAATTTACTGGAAATTCTGGCCAACTGGCGCAAGAGTTTGGAATTAAGAGATAATTTAAGTACCGAGGAACAGGAGGACATTATGAACCTATCACCAGCTTATTTACAACAACGAGAAGAGTGGAAACAAGAAGGGATACAAGAAGGGATACAAGAAGGGATACAAGAAGGGATACAACGAGGCAGTTTAGAAGAACGGTATTCCCTCATAACCAGTCTTCTGGAAGGACGTTTTGGCAGCCTAGATGCAGAATTATCTGGTCTGGTGGAACAGATTGCCCAACTTCCCATCTCCGAACGCACCGGGTTACTTCTTTCTCTGGCTAATTTATCTCGCTCAGAACTGTTAGAAAGATTCAGGGAAAATTAAACTTTCACTCCCCCTAAGCTAGGAAAAACTATTCCCAAGCATTAATAGAAAACGGGTTTCTCGGAGAAACCCGCTTTCTGTGCGTTACTCAACGGATTTAGTATGACAACTGATAAAAACCCCTCTAATTAATGAAAGGGAATTGTCGGATTTTATTGATGGTATTAGGAGACTTTTGTGGTTTCTTTTTCTGAAAAGACGGACAATAAAATAACAATACACACTCTCCTTTTTTAAAATGTATTCTAAGCTACATTTTTATAAATATTTACATTACTCTCCGTCAGGCTTCTTTGGCAAGGTTAAGAGCGATCGCATTCTATCTTTTGGTAGTTAATAATGCCGTTGACAAGAGCTAAGTTAAGATTGAAGGGCATTCAGTTGTTAATTCGTGTAATTCTTGAGTAGGGCGAAAATATGACGACACTACTTGTACAAGCGACCTCGGCTCCTTTGATGATTGATCTTCCTTGGATTATGCCGATGACGGAGGAGCAATTTTATGAATTTTGTTTAGCCAATCGAGATTTACGCATTGAACGCAGTGCTAGTGGAGAAGTGATCGTTATGCCCCCTGCTTTTTCAGATACGGGTAATCGCAATTTTAATATAGCTCTGCAACTGGGGAACTGGTCAGAACTAGATGGAACGGGGCTTGGGTTTGATTCTAGTGCGGGTTTTACGCTGCCCAATGGTGCGACTCGTTCACCGGATGCTGCTTGGATTAAATTAGAACGCTGGAATGCTTTAACAGAAAAACAAAAAGCCTCTTTTGCCCCCATCTGTCCCGATTTTGTCATTGAATTACGTTCTGCTAGTGATACAGTATCCAGTTTGCAGAAAAAGATGGAAGAATATATTGCCAATGGTACTTTATTGGGTTGGTTAATTGATCGCCAAAATCGCCAAGTCTATATTTATCGCCCCCATCGAGAACCGGAGATTTTAAATGCTCCTGAAACCATTAGTGGTGATCCAGAATTGCCGGGGTTTGTATTAGTAATGGCTAAGATTTGGTAAATGCGATCGCTGATGAAAGGTTCCGTCAATATAGAACAACTAAGCACGATTAACGCTGTTCTATATTGTTGCTCACGGGAATCCTCAACACTGATAGAACAGCGATAACTAATCATCCTGTTAAGATTGGGTCAGGGTAGCCAATTCTAAGGCTAAAGGATCAACCCGGCGTAAATTTGCCCCTAATGCTCTTAATTTACCCTCTAAATTATCGTAACCTCGATCGAGGTGATGGAGTCCCTGCACAATAGTAGTCCCCCGGGCTGCCAATCCTGCCACCACCAAAGCTGCCGAAGCGCGTAGATCCGTGGCCATCACCGGCGCCCCGGAGAGGAAAGGCACACCGCGCACTAAAGCCACATTTCCCTTGACCTTGATATCTGCTCCCAGACGCTTTAATTCGGCCACATGACGCAGACGGTTTTCAAAAACCGTCTCATTAACCACGCTACTGCCCTCGGCTAAAGTTAATAGAGCCATAAATTGGGCCTGCATATCCGTGGGAAACCCGGGATAGGGCAGGGTTTCGATATCGGTGGCTTTTAAGTCTTTAGGGATAATCCGGAGACGATTGGGACCATCTTCCACCACTTCCGGACCGATTTCGTGCAGTTTGGCAATTACCGAAGCTAAATGGCTGGGAATCACGGGATAAAGACTAATTTCTGAGCGGGTAATCGCCCCGGCTATCAGTAAAGTCCCGGCTTCAATGCGATCGGGAATGATACTGTAATCGGTACTGTGCAGACGGGAAACTCCCTCGATGACAATTGTATTGGTCCCAGCACCGCGAATTTTTGCCCCCATGGAAACACAAAAATTGGCTAAATCAATCACCTCTGGCTCCTGGGCTGCATTACCGAGAATGGTTTCCCCGAACGCTAAAGTCGCCGCCATCATTAGGGTTTCCGTCGCTCCCACACTGGGATAATCCAGATAAATATTCGCCCCTTTCAGACGACCATTACCCTTAACGCGGGCGTGTACCATGCCGCCATCAATTAATACATCTGCACCCATTGACTGTAGGCCCCTAACGTGGAGATCCACTGGTCTGGCCCCAATGGCGCAGCCGCCGGGGAGGGGAACTTTTGCTTCTCCTAAACGGGCTAAAATCGGTCCAATGGCAAAAAAACTGGCTCGCAACTGGGAGACGAGATCGTAGGGTGCTTGAGCTTGTTTGAGGTCTCTGCCATCAATCTCTAGTCTATCTCCGGTGCGACGGACTTGCACGCCCAAAGCCGAGAGAATTTGACTCATCCGCTCGATATCGGCTAGGGCTGGTACATTACCAATCTGGCACTCGTCGGAGCAGAGTAAAGCTCCCGCCATAATCACTAGAGCGGCATTTTTGGCACCACTGATCTTGACTTCACCCTTGAGAGAGTGACGACCTTGAATTTCTAAATAGGGATGCTCGATATCGATAGTCATAGGATCATTCATTTATCTTAGTTGGGAGTCTTGGCTAAGGAAAGCTTCGGTAAAATTAGACTGCATCTTATCAGATTTTTGAACGAATTATCGGTGATTCTACCCCGAAAAGCGATTTTTGTCTTAATTATCTGAACCATCTTGACTTATGGATTGTCCGATAGTATGATAGGAGATTGTGAAAGAAAAACGCGGAACTGGCGGAATTGGTAGACGCGCTAGATTCAGGTTCTAGTGTCTGCAAAGACTTTCGGGTTCAAGTCCCGAGTTCCGCATTATCTCCCTCAAAACGTAGTTATTTAGGGCAGCCCTAGCGGGGTGAAAAATCCGATTGGCTATGATTAGCAGTGTTCAAAACCCTTTAATCAAGCAAATTCGCAAGCTACACCGCACTAGAGAGCGACAGGAGCAGAATTTGTCCTTAATTGAGGGAACCCACTTACTAGAGACGGCTTTAGCCGTGAATTGTTCCCTAGAGACGGTTTGTTATACTGAAAAGTGGCAGCAAAGACAGGGACAATTAGCAGAGAAGCTTCAAAATCAGGCGAAACGAGTCGAGATAGTTTCCCCGGAAGTCCTCGCTTCCCTAGCAACAACGGTTAATCCCGATGGTGTGATTGCCACTATTTCCCGTGATCACCTTCATCCAGTCCCCCAAAATCCGCTACAATTGGGCTTAGTTTTGGAAAGATTGCAGGATCCAGGCAATCTCGGCACTATTATCCGCACTGCTGTGGCTACAGAGGTACAGGGTATCTGGTTAAGTCTTGATAGCGTCGAAATCGATAACCCTAAAGTGATCCGCAGTTCCGCCGGGGAATGGTTTCGATCGCCCCTAGTGGTAGAATCGGATTTATCCGCTTTAGTGAAAAAATATCAAGCACAGGGGGTAAAAGCGATCGCGACTTTACCCACAGCCACAAAAAACCACTGGGAGATTGATTTTACCCGTCCGACTTTAATATTATTAGGCAATGAAGGAGCCGGTTTATCGCCCCAATTAGCGACTTTAGCCGATGAAACGGTGAAAATTCCCCTCTTTGGTGGTGTGGAATCTTTAAATGTTGCGATCGCTACTGCTGTCATCCTCTACGAAGCTAGAAGACAATTAAGCTGCCCGCGCATTTGAATTGCTTGTTGAGATGAGGCACTCATGCAAGGGGCAAGAGGCAACAGTAAAGAGATTGGGGGAGATTTAGCCAATCTAAGAAAGTGATAGCAAAGTAGCGATTGCGGGGAGCAGTTTTGCACATGACTCGGCCAGTTTGGCAGCATCGGGCAAACCGGCAATCGTTCCTTTGAGAATTTTCAAAGCAGTTTTTGCCGCTTTTTGGAGTGCATTATCTTCAGGTTTCTGTCCTGCTTCTGCCAAGGTTTTGACCTGTTCCATCGCCTCCGCTTTATCTTCCGGCGCTAGGTGGGATTCATTTTTGATCGCAGATTGAAGCTGTTCGAGCAGTGTGGCCAGTTGAGTTGCTTCAGGGGTATTCGTCGATTGCAGTTGACCGATGCTGTTAGTGACCACACCGCTAATTTCTCCGAGTGCAACCCCGGTCATGGTTTGATTTTCGCCTGCGGCGGCAATTCCGCTCACGTTTCCCTGTACGCCGCTGATGTTGACGTTTCCTTTATTTTCTGTCATAGTTTCTCCAAAGTTGTAATAGTTTTCCGCGTAAAGCTTTGGGCTGGTGTCGGGTTCAGCAAAGTTAGAATCAACCGCTTCATAAGCTTTTCCTGTTAGAGTGCCCTTGTATTGATTCTGGCTTTTTTGTTGCCATTTAATATAACCATATTCTTCTAATATATCGAACGTTGCGAATGTGACAGGAGGCCAGCTATCAGAACCCTTGTAATCAACCCAACCATAATCTGTAAGAGTCCTAATGTACCAAATACTGTCCTCTTTAAGATTACCAGCCCGTACTTCTTTAACTATCCATCGCAAAAGGTTTTTTTGATTTTCTGTTAATGTCATATTGACACCTCCAAAAATAATTAACAGTACCATTATACTATGTAGTTTTGATTTTCGTAACGGGAATTTGCTAAAATTGACATCTATATAGGGTCTGCTGAAAAAGTACGGGCGAAGCATTCGGATAGAAAATCTACGGTTTCACCGATAGGTTATTGCCCGAATGCTTCGCCCCTACAGGACACGGGCCGATGAAGACGCAAGGTTTTAAACGAAGATTCTCTCAAAATCTTGCACCCGTGAGAGCAAAACAGAACCCTAAAACCCTTACCTCGTCTATATTTCACATTTATTCAGCAAGCCCTATATAAATCCCTCGGATAGGTGAAACTGTTTCTATGAATAGTGAAATTTGAGACAGTCAACCAATTTTTTACACTTCCGTTTTTTTGGCAAGTTTTGGCGGAATTTGCTCGGCTGTTAAGGTGACAATTTGGCCATCTTTGAAAATGCTGATAGACTCTCCTAAGAGGCGGTGTCTCTCAATTGCTTCTGCGATTGCGACTCTAACACCTGTATCGATTTTCTGATGCAGTTCCGTTAAGGTGGGTTCAGTCATTTTAGTTTCTGGTAATGATTCGGAAGGTGTCTGGGTTATAAATAATAGGAGGTTGATTAAATCCTAACGCAGCAACTAAGTGCGGTTCATCCCCAGAATTATTATAGATAACCCAAGTATCGCATAAAGGTAAATACAACTGCATGAGGTTAATACGTCCCCGCTCATAACGACGACGAACCACATCTTCAGGAATATTATGACCGCCACTGGCTACCCTTCTGTGAACTCTCTCTAAAGCTAATTCTGGACTTTGTAGCCAAAAATAAATAAGATTGAGCCTATAGCCAGAACTGCGACAGTCTCTCAAAAAACGGGCAAAATGTCGGGCTGCCAGGGTGCTTTCAAAGGCAAAATCTATTCCTTGGCACTTCAGTGTTATCAGTCTTTCTAACATCAACCGTCCTGCTTGGATAGCAACCGACTCAGGATTAAAAGGTGAGAGTCCGGCGGCATTTCATCGGCGTTAACGTACTCGATAACGCCTAAAAAGTTGGGTAAAATTTTTTTAGCGACGGTGGTTTTCCCGGAACCATTGGGGCCACCAATTAGATAAACGTCAGACATGAGGGAAAAGCTCGTCCTCCAGATTATTTTGAGATAACCTCGAACTAAGTCGCTGATTATAATTAAATTGAAGATAGATTTTGGTTTCGATCCCCCCTTAATCCCCCCTTAATAAGGGGGGTTTTTGACAGTTTTTAACATCTAACTATTTAAGTATCAGTGGCTCTCAAATTTCCGTAAGAAAAGGTGCGATATCGATGGGGAACCAATCCCCATCTAATACTTGTTCGAGAGTGAATATAGACTCTAGGGGAATTGTGTTTTTATCGACAATTCTCCCATCAATTAGGGTTTGTCTTGCGTCTGAATAGGCCTCCCCAAAGGAATTAATGGCATGATTTTTTAGCGTTTGGGTTTTGATCTTTTTTTTCAGTTGCACTCGAAAAGTGGCTATCTCTCCCAGCCAATGACGCGCATTTCGTTCTCTTTCCGTTGTCCAATAACTCAGTTTTAAAAGATGAATTAATAGTTGAGTTAATAAACTTTCGACGGCCTGGCGCTCGCTTCTCCCCATGCACTCCACTTCCTCGATCAGATTTTCCCAGTCCACTCTGTCAAACTCTTTTCGCTTTAAAAGTTCGGCGGTTTTTTCTGTCCAGAGAACAAAATCTTCCTCGTAGAGAATGAAGATCAATGGTGGGGTTTGTGCGGTCATAATAGATTTCTGGGGTTGCTGATTTGTGATAGGAATCTTCTTGTGTGGGGTTTTTAAAAACTGGAGCCAAACTAAGTAGCTGGTTATAATTAAATTAAAAATGGATTTTAGGTTTGATCCCCCCTTCCCCCCTTGATAAGGGGGGTGCTGATCCCCCCTTAATCCCCCCTTGATAAGGGGGGTATCTGATGATTTTTAACGCCTACCTACTTAACTTTTGGATAGGATGCACAGTTAGCATTCATAGCGTGAGTCAGCAACACCGCAGAAAAATTAATTCTGACTCAAAAATAAACTGGGCAATCCGATCAGATTATCCTGCTTAAAAAAGATCGAATTTTGTTGTCGCAATTTACCGATTAATCTTGTTACTGTTACTCTGGTAGTGCCGATGGCGCTGGCAATTTGAGCGTGAGTTAGGGGATAGGGAAGATAATAGCCTTCTACACAGGGTTGACCGTATTCTTCCAGTAATAAAACCAAGAACCCCATTAATCGATCGAGGGAGCGTTTTTGACCGAGAATACTCAACCAAAATAACTTACGCTGGTATTGATGGCGAAAAGTTTCCATAACAGCCGATCGCAATTGCGGCCATTTTTCTAGGTCTTCCCAGTATAACCAGACTAATTCGGTCTCGTCTAGATGAGCTTGGGCTTGTAATTGAAAGGGAAATTGAGAAACAATCTCAAAAGGTTGACCTGCACCCACAAAACCGAGAAATACTTCCTCACTATCGGCAATAGGTGGTTGACGGGGGAATTTTTGGTCGATAACGTTAACTTGTGCCTTACCAACAATACGAATCGCCCCAGATTCCACAAAGTATAACAGTCCGGGGCGTGTGGCGACTTTTTCATCTTTGGCAAAGGTATGATTACGATAATGGGATTTTGCCCAGTTAAAGATTTCTGTTTCTTGACCGATTAAGGGTATAAAATCCGACGAAGGAACCGAAGAAGACATTAAAATTAATAACCCATTGGGGCGTTGAGGGAACTGTAAACTAATGTAACAAAAAATTGCTGCGATTGGGGGGGGCTTGTGGCCGCTAGATGGTTATCGGTCAATAATCCCTAAAAGTTGCGGGGATTGAGCAGATAGGAGAATTATTAAGTATTCTTAACAGAATACCCGCCCCAATGTTACAAAAGCGAGATAATCACCTTATCTATTCTTAACTTTTTCTCGCTTTTCTGGGGACTATGGCATAAGATAGGATGCGTGACTATTAGTTTTCTATCTATGATATAGCGTTTCTCTTAAAGATGAAGTATAAAGAAATTTGGCATTATCTCTTGGCGACCAGCTACTGTTAACCGTTCCCTGTTCGCTAAAACCAGATACTTCGTACCTCACTATTAAGATAACTGCTATAGATGATAGTTGATAGATAATTTAAATTTATACTTTTCCTTAAAAACTTCGGTCAAACTTGTATGAATAGCATTAGACAAAAAGTGGAATCCCTCTTGAATCAATTACCGGATGATTGTTCAATTGAAGATATTCAGTATCATTTATACGTTCTGGAGAAGGTGCGTCAAAGTTTGAGCGCTGCCTCTCTGGAGAATACAATCCCCCAAGAAGAAGTTGAGGGTCTTTTAAACAAATGGCTGATCGAGTGAATTATCGCCTTGTCTGGTCGCCCAAAGCAATTGAAGACGTGGATGCGATCGCATCTTATATTAGTCGAGATTCCCCGTCCTACGCGGCGGCCGTCGTGCGTCGAATTCTTGATATAAGCTATTCTTTAGAAAATTGTCCCCTAGAAGCGAAAAAATGCGCCGAATTTAGCGATGAAACCATCCGAGAAAAGTCTGCCTATGCCTACCGTCTGATCTATCAAATTCAAGGGGTGGTAGTTATTATAGCGGCGATCGTCCATAGTAAGCATTTCTTGGATTGATCGAGTCAGTGATCACTGATCAACTGTTAGGAGTCGGTCGTCAGGAGATAGGAGATAGGGTGTTGGGGTGTCAGGGTTTTAGGGTTTTAGGGTTTTAGTTGAAATTTCCCCACTTCCCCACTTCCCACTTCCCCACTTCCCCACTTCCCCACTTCCCCACTTCCCACTTCCCCACTTCCCCACTTCCCCACTTCCCCACTTCCTAATTCATAATTCATAATTCATAATTTCCACTTCTCCTAACCCCCACCCGCCAATTTTGAGCCTAATTCCCGCTTAATCCGGTTGAGAATCGAGGTTTCATCGAGGGAATCGAGAATACTGGCTACCACTGCCTTCGGGCCATCGGGTCCCCAGGTGGCCCCATTAGCGAGATAGGTTTTCGTCACTTGGCCGATCGCATAACAGGATACACCGGCAACCCCCGCTTGAGTCAGGGCGATCGAAGTATAGGGAAGGAGAGAAATGCCGCCAGTGGCAGGAATCGAGAGGCCAAGCAGTCCTTTGAGGGAACTTAAGCCCAAAACCGCTAAAAATTCGCTGGCACTAATACCCCCCATATTGAGGGCAATTTTTTGTAAAAGAGCGATCGCCCCCCGACGAGTTAAATCGATGCCGTATAAGCGAGAAAGAGCGAGAATCATGGCCAGATCGATAACTGCTCCCGTAAACAAATCCAACACCGTCACCGGATTGAGAGCGATCGCCGATGCTTTGATCATCACTGCTTTTTGAATCAATTGATTAGCGCCGCGATCGCGGATAGCCATTTTGCGGGCGACAATTTGCTCGTTTACCTCGTCCGCATACAGCATAGAATTGAGTGCTACCAGCGATTTACCCTCTCGCTCTAGAATTTCCAAAATTTTGAGTTTCAGGGCTTCTATCTGGGGTTTTCCGCGAAATCGTTGCGTTTTTAGCCGCCCATCCTGCCCCTTGACGGTATCCGTCAGGAGGGGAGAGGCTGCCACCATAACAATCTCATCGGGGGAGAGTAATTCTTTCACCCGTTCTGAGGCGATTTTCTCATAGATAGCGAGGCGATCGACTTCCGGATACTGATCGATTTTATTAAAGACCAAAATCATCGGTTTTCCCGCTTCCCGCAACTTGGCCAGGGCGGAAAATTCCACTTTGGTCATATCACCAGAGATGATAAAAAGGATTAAATCCACCTGCTGCGCCACCTGACAGGCGAGAATTTCCCTCGTTTGCCCATCTACCTCATCAATACCGGGAGTATCAAGCAATTGCACCTGAGCATTACCCTGGCCGTTCAGGGTCAGACGCGCTAGATTGGGGAAGGTATCATCGCTGCTTAACTGCCAATTTACCCCTTTAATGGTGCGGGTAACTCCGTGTAGAGGACCGGTCGTAAAGATTTCTTGACCGACCAGAGCATTTAAAATCGAGGATTTTCCCCGGCCCACCAGGCCAAAAGCGGCAATTTGAATCAGGGATCGATCGAGTTTTTCTAGCAGGGCCACTAGGCGATCGATCTCCGCTTCTAGACCAATTTTCTCGATCGAGGTAAGATCGAGACGCTCAACAAGTTTGCCCAGAGAATTGCGTGCCTGATTATAGTTGAGTTCTTCTTGAATAGTGCCGACACCTCGAAGTGCTTGTTCTAGGTCTTCGGTATTCCAAGCTCGATCGAGGAACGGGTCAGAGGTCATTTCAGTTATCAGTTATCGGTTATCAGTGATTAAGTGGGTGGGTGTTAAAAATTGTCAGATACCCCCCTTATCAAGGGGGGATTAAGGGGCGATCGGCACCCCCCTTATTAAGGCTGTCCTTTAGTCACATCTTTCTTAACATTTCAAACCTTTGTAGCACAAGGCTTTCAAGACTCGGTTAACAATTTGTAATATTCCTTGTTGACACCCTTACTGACAAAGAAAAAACTGAAATCAAGTCAGGATAA
>NZ_JADBUN010000253.1:0-3274 GCF_020245625.1 Microcystis sp. M049S2
CGACCATTGGAGGGATCGGGGGTAAAATTCAGGTACTTTTTCCCTGAAAATTAGGTAACTGACTACCTCAAAATCGGTAAAACCCTACACCCCACACCCCACACCCCACACCCTGCCCCCACCAACAAACTTTTTCAGCAAACCCTAGATAGCTGATGGCAAAAAAACAAACCTAATAGTTAGTAACTAAAAAAAAGATGTATCTACTTGACAAAATAAAAAACGGAAGCTTGGTATTGATTGGTTACTTATTATCGCCCCTGTGTTGGTGGAACGATCTAATTTTTAATCTGCCGATCGCCTACGGTTTCGGTCGTTTAATTGCTTGCTTACACGCCGATTTTTTTCTCCCCGCAGCCGTGGTTGGTTATTGGTTATCTAATCTTGTGGGAATCCTACTGATGCAATTCGGAACGAAAGAATTAATCGGTGGAGAGAAAAAAGAACGCAATTGGCCAAAAGAATTAAGAAATGGATTACTTTCCTCGACTGCCTATACATTAGTTATTCTGGTCTTAATTCATTTTCAGGTATTAGAAATGCCCCTGTTATCCTCGATCGCCACTTTTTCCCCGTGATTCCCAAAACCTACTTAAACAATAGCTTATTTTTCTTAGCCATCTTGTTAACATCGCTAAGTTTTACGGATTTAGCGATCGCTATTGACCAGCATCCCCAAGGATTTGCTTGGGAAAAATCGCTGCTGCTATCTATTCATCAAACTGCTAATTTAAACCTAAACTTTTTGGCCATAAAACTAACGGGATTAGGCACTTATTGGGGAGTGGCTCCGATACTAACAATTTCACTGCTGATTTTTGCCCTAAAAAAATACTGGTATGGGTTCGCTTATCTCCTTGTGACCATGGCGGGAGGTTGGGCAATTAGTTATAATCTCAAGATTCTTTTTCATCGAAACCGCCCGCAATTTTGGCAGTTATTTTATCCCTTACCCGATGATTTTGCCTTCCCTAGCGGTCATGCTTTATTTAGTTCCCTATTAGTGGTTTCTTTACTGATCCTATCTTGGAGAAAGCGCTGGTTTTTAGGGGTAGTTTTACTGGGGATACCCTTCCTCTTAGTTATTGCTTGGACCCGTCTTTATTTAGGAGTTCACTTTCCTAGCGATATCCTTGCCTCTTGGCTTTTAGCGATCGCTTGGTCCCTCCTAGTTCATCTCTGGTGGCAACAGTTATTAGAGACACCCAAGGCGATCAACACCCAAGAGGAAACTAATAATTAGTTGATCGACTTGCTGCCCAAAAAAAATATCACGTTATACCTAAATTTTTGGAGAAAGCTAATCAAAGCCCTATAGTAATTATCGTTTGATATTCGTCGCTGACACTGAATCATGAAACCAAAACTGCGTCAAGGGAAGGGTCTATCCCTGGGACGGTTTCAAAGCCGTCCCCTTACTTTTTTCACTTTAGTTCTCCTCTGCATTTTAACCTTTACCTTAGCCCCGTCATCGCCCCTGATGGCCACGTCTAAATCTGAGACTAAGATAGACTTTGTATCGCCGGTTTGGGTAGCACAAAATCTCAACGATCCGAAGTTAAAAATTCTCGATGTGCGGATTAATCCTTTGGAATATATCACCGGTCATTTACCGAAAGCGGTGAATATAGCCGATAATAATTTTCGTGGTCCAAACGGATTTTTGCCGGTTCAATATTGGCAAGAGGATAAAATTGGCAGTCTCTTTGCCGCCGCGGGAATCACTAATGGCGATCGAGTGGTAGTATATTCCGATGGTCGCGATGTCTTGGGGGCAACCATGGTCGCCTATTTACTAGAGCGATCGGGTTTCCGAGATGTGGCGGTCTTAGATGGCGGGTTTAAGGGTTATAAGGGTTCTGAACAAAAGGTAACTAAAGAATTCCCTAAATATCAACCCGGGAGCTTTACTGTCCGTGATAATCCCTCGATTCGGGTAACTTTAGCAGAAGTAGAGAAATTGATCGGCAAACCCGATGTGGTTTTTATCGATCCTAGACCGGAAGAACTTTTTCAGGGGAAACAGGATATCTGGCTGAGAAATGGTCATATTCCGGGGGCGAAAAATATACCCTGGCCGACCTTTACGGAAGCGAATAATCCCGATGAATCTCTGAAAAATCCCCATAAATTGAAATCTTTAGACGAAATCAGGAAGATTCTTGCCCAACGCAACATCAAGCCCTCGGATAATATTATCGTCAGTTGCAGTACTGGACGGGAAGCAACTTTACAGTATATCGTCCTCAAACATCTGCTCGGTTATCCCAAGGTGCGAATTTACGAGGGTTCTTGGACAGAGTACAGTACCACAGATCTGCCCGTCGCTACTGGGCCAGAAAAAGCGGTCTAAAGTCAAGTTTGTCGGTTTATACTCGTTGTGTTTAACCATCTTGCCCAAGATGGTTTTTTTGTTAGGGTAGGTTCCCGAGGACGACTAAGTTAGGGTTTGCTGAATAAATCTAAAAATCTTGTTGGATAAGGTTTTTAGACTTTTTTTCTCTCAAAAATTGCCGACCATTGGAGTGATTGGGGGGAAAATTCAGGTACTTTTTCCCTGAAAATTAGGTAGTTGACCACCTGAAAATCGATAAAACCCCACTTCCCCACACCCCACACCCCACACCCCACACCCTGCCACCACCGAAAAACTTTTTCAGCAAGCCCTAAGTTAGACGGACGCAAAAAAACCTCGGCGCTCATCCCGAGGTGAATTTAGGAGATTTGAGCTTATGTTGACGTGAAGTTGACGTAAATTAGCTAAGGGCGTTGATCACATAATCGATATAGGAATTAGCTTCTACAGCAGCATCCCCACTTAATCCGTGATTGGTTTTGATGTATTTTAAGGCTTCGATATACCAGCTAGGAGATAGTTCAAAGGCACTATTAATTTCACTCAAACCGGCGACTAGATATTCATCGATCGGGCCTGTACCGCCTACCACGAGGGCATAGGTGATAATTCGGATATAGTAGCCGATATCGCGAACGCACTTGGATTTCCCCCGCTCATCGTAGGCATAGTTCGGCCCCTGGAGTTGGGTGGTGTAGGGAAATTTTTGATAGACAGCGTTGGCTGCTTCTTGGGCTAAACTGGGGGCCTTTTGGGCGAGGATTTTTACCGCTTCTAGCCTGCATTATTCATGAGAGTAGGGTAAAAAACCCTGAAACCACTACCAGATATAAGTTACAGCGACTTGATCTCAACAACAGTCTGTTTTGTCTCTCCGTCACTGGGCTTTCAGGAGAGAAAATAATGGTTAAAAAAGCA
>NZ_JADBUN010000254.1:0-6184 GCF_020245625.1 Microcystis sp. M049S2
CGCTTTGA
Organism: Microcystis sp. M049S2; assembly: GCF_020245625.1. Lineage (NCBI taxonomy): Bacteria > Bacillati > Cyanobacteriota > Cyanophyceae > Chroococcales > Microcystaceae > Microcystis > Microcystis sp. M049S2. Next base: position 9 of record NZ_JADBUN010000254.1, read on the forward strand.
TAATGTACCTTTTGGGCGAACGCAGTTCGCCCCTACATTGTGGACAAAATCCGTTACTGTAGGGGCGCAATGCTTGCGCCCTCCGATCGATCAGGTTTGCTGATCACCCTAAGTAGGGGGAGAGCCTTCGAGGTGTTAGGGACTTGCGCTTTGATAATGTGCCATCTGGCTGGTCTGGTTCTTCTACAGAGCGATTTTCTGGCTGGGATATTATTCCTACGCAAGTCCCTTATCTCTTATTTTTTGTCTGCTACTGAAGATTTTTGATTCTTGCAGGAGATATTATTTTTTTTGACACTCCCATCGCTAAAAGCGAGGGATTCTTGGTTCACTGAGTTTCCTTAATCTGGCAGGACGTATCCAGCCAAACCAGAGGGAATCTCTCCCCAAGCGTATTAGTTTCGGTGTGTCCCACCGTACTTAGTCCCTTTTTGAGAATGTTGATAGCGGCGTTAATGTCTCTATCTTCTACATAACCACAATGGGGACAAGTATGGGTTCTCGTAGATAGAGATTTAGGGACTTTTTGACCACAATTAGAACAATTTTGACTCGTGTTATGGGGGGCTACTGCTACCGTAGCCTTACCATATTTAAACCCAAAATATTCTAACCATTGTCGAAAAGTTGACCAAGCCACATCATTGATAGATTTAGCAAGTTTAGAGTTTTTTACCATGCTTTGAATATTTAAGTTTTCGTAGGCGATGAAATCGTTAGATTTAATGACGCGCAATGCCTCTTTTTCGACAAAGCCTTTACGTTGCCTGCTTACTCTTAAATGCTTTCTAGCATATCTCTTTCTAGCTTTTTGGTAGTTGTTTGATTGGGGTTGACCTTTTCTAAACTTTTTAGATTTCTTCCGATTCAGTCGATTTAATCTTTTTTCTGCCTTGCGATAGTATTGCGGTATCTCTACCGTTTCCCCATCACTGTTAGCGTAGAAAACTTTTAAACCTACATCCAATCCCACACATTTCTTTGTTGGTTCTAGGGGTTTAGCATATTCCCGAATATCAACACTTAGACAGAATTGGACATAATAACCATCCGCTCGTTTAACAATCCTAACTCGTTTAATTTGGTCTAGAGGGCAAAAGTTTAAGTCTCTGGTTCCTTTCAGTTTAACCGTGCCAATATTTTTCTTATCTGTGAAAGTTATTTTCTTTCTATCCTCCGATAGTTTCCATCCGGAGTTTTTATATTCCACAGAACGATTATTTTTCTGAAACTTGGGATAACCCTTTTTACCTTTAACCTTTTTCTTACAATTATCATAGAAACGGGCAATAGCTGACCAAGCCCGTTCTGCCGATGCTTGTCTAGCAGTAGAATTTAGAGTATCGACAAACTTGAACTGTTTGGCAAGAACCGCACAATATTTATTGAGAGAATATTTATCGATTTTGTCTTCTCTCTTGGCATCCATCCAAAGCCTTAAAGCCTTATTACGGATGAATTGTACTGTACGAATAGCTTCATCAATGGCAGAACATTGACTTGGTTTGACCACGGCTTTCATTTCTAAGACAATCATTGTTTATCGACCTCAAACAACTTATTTTAAGTTAACCTGTAGAGCATCGGATTGTCAAGATTTTGTAAACACTGAGCTTTTACATTGAGCCTTTACATTGAGCCTGTCGAAATGTGTCGAAATGTCGTGCTTCGTGTCACTGAGCTTGTCGAAGTGCTGTTTTATACTGGTCGGGGTTTCATCCCGGCGCTAAAAGCGAGGGCTTCGGCCGTGAGCTCAGCCGAACGGTCTTCACCCCGACATTCAAGATAAAATTGGTGAACTAATTCTCAAAGGTACTAACCCACAAACAGAAGGAGGCAAACCCATTACGCTGCGCTATGACTCCCGTAGCATTTAGCGGCCCAAACCACTGGCTCGATTTCTCCCTTTTGGAGTTTTTCTAGCGGGGTTGCTCCCTCTAAACGAATATCACCCGTAAGCAGAAAGAGCATTTGTGTCCAAGCACCATCTTCTTTTAGGACGGCTAACACTTGGTCTAAACCAGACAAAACTTTGCCATCAATAAATTGCCAAGCGGGATAAACTAATTCCTCGTTGACAAATAAACCTAAGATCTGATGATTGAGCCTCATAGTTTCTAATTCCAAAGAACTACAGGCTAAAACACTACAAACCTCGGCGCTGGTTAAGGTTCCTCCTTGATTGGATAGGAACCGTTTCTTCGCTTCTTCGCCTCGTTTAATGGCAGCCTCCAACGCAGGGGCCAAAGCTAAAGGAGATTGTGCTTTTTGTATGGATTCTAACATTTTTAAGCAACCCTACCACCGTCAACAAGACCTGTATAAAACAAATATAAGTCTCCCTTCAAATGTTTAGTCTCTTGTATCAGCTTACTTTTATCGTCTGAATACCCAATAACCTTACCTTTCTCTGGCCAGCCATATTTGTCGCGACCAGTGATCTCTAAGACCACCCATTGATCGGGGTAATAGGATGAGACATCGGCTATACTCAAATCTTCTGTTTTGTGGCTAAGTGTCTTCATGGCTAAGGTGGCAGTTGATTTGATCAGGATCTTTGTTTTTGCCTAGTAGTGTTTTGCTCCTCGTGTCAGGAATCCCTAACATTATTAGCTTTACTCAATCTACCCTAATAAGCTAAGATGCGGGGATGATAATGATGAGTAAAGAGCCAGCACCCGCAAGGGTACTGGCCCTCTCCTAGCTTCGCATCATCGGGATTAGCCCTCTCAACAGCCCACCAGGAGACTTAAAAACCTTATTAGTGGACTCAAGAAGCCAGGAGGTCAATCAATGAAGAACTTACTCACTGTCATGCTCCTAAGCTCCCTTGCTTACGGCGTAGCTGTCGGGAAGATTCATCCCTACGACTACGTTTTTATCTACACCATCAACGAACTAGCAAAACGTCAGGGTGGAGATAATCAAGACGGGAAGCGATAGGTAGAGCCAAGAACGTTTACCTAATTCAAGCTGGGCAGTGCGGCAACACTCGACCAGCTTTTTTGTACTGTTTTTTACTATCGCTCTATCTTCCTTAATTGTATCCGTAATATAATCACTTACTGTAAGAATCTCAACCAACAATTATTGCAAAGTTAAACCAACAATTGTTGCAATGTTTAACCAACAATTGTTGCTATCATTAAACAATAATTGTTGGTACTCCATTTCAAAATATGCTAACTAGCTCGAAAATACAGCCATGAAGACGCTCTCGTCAATGCCCCAAAACCTATCCGATGCCGAAAGGCAAGCAAGCAACTGTGGTTTGTATATTTCCAAGCTACAAGCTTTGTTGGCAGAAATCGAACCCCCATCTGAAAAATACAAAATGCTCCTGTCACTGTGTGATGCCCAAAAGCAGGCAAGAAACTGTGGTTTGGATATACCCAAGCTAGAAGCTTTGTTGGCAGAAATCGAACCCCTATCTGAAAAATACAAAATTATTTTCTATCTGGCGGCTACAGGTCTTTATTCCGCCGATGACCTCGCTGAAATGTCCAATCATAGCAGCGGCAAAAATCTAAACGCGGATTTCAACAAAAATCTAGGATCCCATCTTAAGGATTACCTTGATTTAGATGAAAGTGAGCGTGTGGGAATTACTTCCCTAAGAAGGATTCTCTTTAAAAAGGGCTATTTTGTTGACATTAATGACGATGAATTAGTGAGAGTTTTGCCAACACGCTACGCTGAAAATTCTCAATTAGAGCAGTCTTTTACTGTCAGACAAAATTAGTGCGGATGAGAAGACCACCAATCAAGGAGATTGATTTAAAAATGGAAAACACCATTATTAATGGGTTGTTAGCTCAACTAGACAATGAACAAAATAGCGATCGCCGTGCTGAAATCATAAGGAAATTAGGAGAATATCCTGAGCCTCAAGTGATTAAAAAACTTTGGGATTTGAGAAATAATCTCGAAAGCGAATCTGATGATTTTGTGCAGTACGAAATCAAGCTTAGTTTGCGTAAAGTGACTAATCATCCTAGTATAAATATTGATTTTTTTCTGGGTAACTTAGAAGTATTCCAATTAAAAGACAACAATTCTCAAGCTCCAAAAGTCTTAATTGACGCTGCTCTGATTGAAGAGTTTTTATTACGAAATCAGACGACTCTTAACAGGGAAGCTGCTAGGGTTATGGGACTTGTTTTAGAGGGAAAAATTAATCCTTACATCGGCGAAATGGGATTAATCAAAATTTGGCATAATATCAAAAATCTGAAATCTAGAGAAGATGCCAATCGTTTGATCATTGAACTTCTGAGTAAGATTAACGTCGGTCAAGTTAACTTGAAAGAAACTGACCTAGAAAAATATCCGAACGTTAATTTAAAAACGGCAATTCAAGTTGAGATTGCCAGAAAGTATAGCCTAGCAGGTATTATCACCATCGCAGATCGAGAATTCATTGCCAGTGGATATCCTTTTGTGGGTTCTCCTTCCTTATTCTTACAGTTTTTAGGGAAAGATACCTCGCCAGCTTCTATCGAAAGAACTCTCAAAAATCTCGGTAAAGCTGCCATGGAAAATGAAAAAGTAAAACTCAATCAGCTTTTAGAAAACGAGCCTCAACACAACTTATTCTTTGAAGATAATCTTTTGCTTTTTCAAGGCTGGAAAATTGAGAACTTTGAAATTCTTTGTGCCAATAACAATTTAACTTCCGCGACAGTTATCCTATGTAATACAAAAACCCAAGAGCGTTACACTGAATCGGCCTTTAAAAAAGGTTTATCAGATGCACTTTTTACTGCTTTTAATGAGGCTCTAGCTCATTTAGTTGAGGTTAAACATACCCTTACATCTATCTATGTGGCTAACTTGACACCGGGTCAAAAAGGAGTAGTAACTGTCAAGGCGTTGGTTGAGTATGATGGTAAAGAAGTGATTACCATCTACACCCATGAAAATATTCTCAAGGCTTATTTTTTCGCCTACGTCAAAGCGATGATTGCCGTTTATGCACCCGATGAATATCACCCCGATATTCATAGCACAAAAGAATTGACATATTTGCACAAAATTGGCGAACGAGATTTTCGGGGACTGAATTTCAGCCAAGTCAATTTAATGGATGGTGAGGCCAATCTTTCCGATGCAAAATTGATGGGATGTAACTTCAGTCAGGCTAATCTTTTGGGGGTTAATTTAACTAATGCTGATTTAACAGGAGCCGATTTGAGTCATGCCAATTTGAGCAAAGCTAATCTAACGGGAGCTAACTTGACCGATGTTAAATTAGATGAAAATAATCTAACCCTCCTTGATGGCACAATTTTGACTAACACAATTATGCCTGAAATTAACATTGAAATTAGCGGCGAATCCCGTTTAGAAAAGGTTGCTCAACTACTCAAACACATTGATCCTCAAAGTCAATCTCGAATCTTGGCTGTTCACTCCATGACAGATTCTATCTGGTGGGATAATCCCCTTGGTCAAAAATTCTGGGAAGTTAACAAAGAACTAATCGAGAGGTGGATTTCTATTCAAGGAGTCTTTATTCTTCCTGAAGTTCCGACTCCAAAGCATTTACAAGTGATTCAGGAACAACTTAACTCTCGCATAGAAGTTGCTTGGATTTGTCAGGAAAAAGCCAAAGATGTTGAAGGCTATCGTTGGGATGATACCAACCTATTGATTAGCGAAAACTTATCTGTTCCAAGAAATTCTTTTACAGCGAGAAGAACTATGAATGGTCAAACAGAAACAGGTTATATTTCCTATCAAACAAGAGTTGTCGAGACAGATAAAAGTATCTTTAACGCTCTATGGGAAAAATCCGAAAAACTCTCTACTCAAGCTAATATTCAGGAACAATTAGCAAACCTGAATACCTGACCCCGAACTTTATTGTTTTATTAACTGATGCTCACAATGTGATCGCTTTTTCTATTTTGTTTTCATAAAAAGCGATCGCTTCCCCACAATCCCTAAAAAATAACCATATAGCAAAGAGCGGGGTGGTTAGGACAATCAATCGCTGAAACCCTTGACCGATAAGAGTTTGAAAATTGAAAGCGTCCTAACCTGCATTATTCATGAAGACTTTGGAAAATCCTCGAAAGCCTTGGCAAGAAGTTCATCTAGCGATCTGGCTGAAAAACAGTCTGTTTTTTGAGATGTCCTCACAATCAGGTTTTTGCCAGTTGGTGAATAATGCA
>NZ_JADBUN010000255.1:0-4439 GCF_020245625.1 Microcystis sp. M049S2
CCAGCTACATCAAATGTTCCAAAAAAATATAGAAGAGCTAATGCAAATTAGCCGCTATCGGTTGAAGGATTACATCAAAGGACAAAGAGCGATATCGCTTGCCCTATCTACCTTCTAGCTCGCTTGTCCCCCTCTCAGGAATTAGCCCTACTCTTACTCCTTACCTATTAGGTTAAATAGGATTAGTTGGAAACCTTACATCCTTTAACCAGATTAAGATTCCTGGAACCCCTTACCTATTAGGTCAAATAGGATTAGTTGGAAACTGTCATAATATTTTTGAGTGATAAATGGGTAAAGTCCTTACCTATTAGGTCAAATAGGATTAGTTGGAAACGAAAAGTCTTAACCACGAAGGTTAAGGTTTGGTTTTTCTTTACCTATTAGGTCAAATAGGATTAGTTGGAAACCAAGCTCCGTCCAGCACCCGTTGATAAACTCGTTAGACCTTACCTATTAGGTCAAATAGGATTAGTTGGAAACTTCTTGAGATAGTAGATCGGCTTGCCTTGACTATCTACCTTACCTATTAGGTCAAATAGGATTAGTTGGAAACATTTGCTTCATGGTCATCCCCCCTGTCGTATCCTGGCCTTACCTATTAGGTCAAATAGGATTAGTTGGAAACTCTGGATAATTTTGTTGGCAAAAATCTAGGATTTTTTCCTTACCTATTAGGTCAAATAGGATTAGTTAAAAAGCAGAAAAAGGGTTTATAAATAAACCCTTTTTCTGCTTTTCAATTTTGTCGAAATATCTATAGGACATTCTGGGCGCACGCAGTTCGATAAACTCACTGACCACGATGCGCCCCTACCATTGGCACAATAATAATAATATTATTGTAGGGGCGAATTGCATTCGCCCTCTTTAATTAGAAACGGTGGTGATTCGGTAGTAGTGATGGCGGCTTAATCCTTTGCTTTGCTGTGCATTGTAGTCATGGATAAAATACCAAAGGGTTCCCCAACGTGATTCTCCATTTTTTTAGAGAAAGATAGACTCTCTTTCACCAGCAGAGAAATCCTTTGTCGAAAGGTATTATTTAATAATAAATATTTTACACAATTCATACCAGGTAAGCAAGAGGGCTACGGCACTACTGCCGAATCATTACCTGCTAATACTAGCTAAAATTGCTGACTTTAAGCGAAATTATCGCCCTAACCCGGCCATGGTTTCTTAAGTTTATCTTTAAATTAAGAAAAAGCAGCAGGGAGAAACTAAAATCGCTAGAATGAAAGAAGACTCTCTTTTATCACTTTATCCATGCTCATCAGATCTAACCGAAGCTCGATCGCTAAACCTATTTTACTGTTTCTCGGCTGCCTTGTGATCGGGGAGTTGGGGGTGTTAGTGGTAGCCAATAGCCTCTGGTTTACCGAGATGGGTTATTTAAACACTTTCCTGAAGCAATTATCTTGGCAACTGGGATTAGGTTGGGGAAGTGCGATTCTTTCTCTACTTTTTATTTTTACTAATTTACGTTTAGCCCAGCGTTTTCGTTGGCAAAAACCCCAGGAAGATAGTTATCCTCTTAGTCCTCAATCTCCTAGTATTAATTTACTCGGCCTTTTGATTATTGCAACGGGAATTGGAGCTTGGATCGGGTCAATGTTATTGTATTACAGTAAACTAGCCCTCAGTCTCTGGACACCGGATTTTAATCTCCCTAACCTTAGTTCTTCCCTAAGTTCTCCTCTGGAAATAGTTTGGATTAGGCAAGTATTAACCGATATTTCCAGTAATCTTTGGCAAGGAGTAATTATCGCTCTTTTAGTCTTGGGATTATTAATTAAAACCGAGTATTTTTTGAGAATAATATCTATAGTATTTACTGTAATGCTATCTTTTATTATTGCTGGGCAGTGGGCGAATTTTTTAAAATATTTTTATGGTGTTCCTTTCAATATTAACGATCCTCAATACGGGAATGATTTAGGTTTTTATATCTTTCAATTACCCCTGTGGCAGTTACTAGAGTTATGGCTCAGTGGTGTGGGAATATATACTCTTTTTGCTGTTAGTTTAACCTATCTTTTTTCGGGTGATAGTCTTTCTCTGGGAAAATTTCCGGGGTTTTCTCGTCCGCAACTGCGTCATTTATACGCCCTGTGGAGTGGGTTAATGGGGCTGTTAGTATTACACCATATTATTCAGCGTTACCTGCTACTTTACTCTCCCGAAGGAGTAGTTTATGGTGCGGGTTATATCGATGCTCATGTTGGTCAATTTATTGAAATTATTCTGGGAATTATTGCAGGAATAACCTGTATATGGTTAGGAGAAAAAGCATTATTTGGTAAAAAATACCGTCGCAAATTACACAAAACCGCCAAGAAAAAGTTGGTATTTTTCCCCTACTTAGTTCCTGTATTTCTCTATTTAATTGTTTGGATAAGTGGCATAATTATCAGTGGAGGATTACAAAGAATAATCGTACAACCGAATGAATTAGTGAGAGAAAGACCCTATATCGAAAGAAGTATTCAATCCACAAGAGCGGCTTTTTCCTTAGATAGAATTGATGCCCAAGTTTTCGATCCACAGGCCGAATTAAATGCCGAAGTTTTAGAGAAAAATCATCTGACTATCGATAATATTCGTCTTTGGGACACCAAACCACTGCTAGAAACTAACCGACAATTACAGCAAATTCGCTTATATTATAAATTCCCCGATGCTGATATCGATCGCTATCGGGTGCGAGTGGGATTGCCTGAAAAAATCGAAGAACGTCAAATATCTGAAAAACAACAGACCATTATTGCCGCTAGGGAATTAGATTATAGTGCGGTTCCCACTTCTGCTAATACTTGGGTGAATAAACATCTCGTTTATACCCACGGTTATGGGTTCACTCTTTCCCCGGTTAATTTAGTGGCTGCCGGGGGTTTACCCTACTATTTTGTCAAAGATATCGGCACAAATAAAGACGAAGGGGCCCTACAAACCTCTAGCGAATTAATTGATTATAGTATTCCCATTGGTAAACCCCGCATTTACTACGGGGAATTAACTAATAATTATGTGATGACTCCCACCACCGCAGAAGAATTGGATTTTCCCAGCGGGGACGGAAATGTCTATAATACCTACGATGGTAAGGGAGGAATCCTAGTGGGGACCGGGTGGAGACGTTGGCTATTTGCCCTTTATTTGCGGGATTGGCAAATGTTATTTAGCCAAGATTTTACTCCCGAAACTCGCCTGTTAATGCGTCGTGATATCCAAAATCGTGTGCAAACTATTGCCCCTTTTTTAAATTATGATCGCAACCCCTATTTAGTAGCGGCAGATGTGGGCGATAGTAGTAGTAAATTACATTGGATTATCGATGCTTATACTATCAGTGATCGCTATCCCTATTCTGACCCAGGGAAAGATAAATTTAACTATATTCGCAATTCGGTGAAAGTGGTAGTGGATGCCTATCATGGAACGGTGAATTTTTATGTTGCCGATCAAAATGATCCAATTATTCAGACGTGGAGTAAAATCTTTCCTCATCTCTTTAAATCTTTAGCAGAAATGCCGAAAACTCTCCGCAGTCATATCCGTTACCCCGAAGATTTATTTAGTACCCAAGCGGAAAGATTATTAACCTATCACATGACCGACCCGCAAGTATTTTATAATCGGGAGGATCAATGGGAAATTCCCCTAGAAATTTACGGCACGGAACCCCAGGCTGTATCACCCTATTATTTAATCATGAAACTGCCCGATTCCGACAAAGAAGAATTTATTCTCCTGCATCCCTATACTCCCTCTAGTCGGCAAAATTTAATCGCTTGGTTAGCGGCGCGTTCAGACGATAGAGAGTATGGTAAGTTATTACTCTATCAATTTCCTAAACAAAGGTTAGTGTACGGACCGAATCAAATTGAGGCTTTAATTAACCAAGATCCAGATATTTCTCAACAGATTTCCCTTTGGAATCGGGACGGTTCTAAAGTTTTGCAAGGACACCTATTAATTATTCCCATTGAACAATCGCTGCTTTATGTAGAACCTTTGTATCTAGTGGCAGACCAAAATAGTGTCCCGACAATCGCTAGAGTAACAGTTGCTTATCAAAATAAAATTGTCATGGAACCAACCTTGAAGGAAGCTTTAGAAAAGCTATTTCAAGGTGATCAGAGCTAAATTGCCGCTAATTGCCCACAAATTAGCAAGAAAGCTGATGCTGGTTCCAGAACGATCCTCAATATCCCCGAATTCGCCCAGAAAATTGCCTGCTCTGGTTAATCAGCCAATTTCAAAATCCAGTATCATCAAAGGATTGAGTTATGCTTTTAATTAGGGTCTGCTGAATAAATCTAAAAACCTTGTTGGGTAAGACTTTTAGACTTTTTGTCAATCAAAAAGTACCAGGCATGGGAGTGATCAGGGGGAAAATTGAGGTACTTTTTCCCTGAAAATTAGGTAGTTGACCA
>NZ_JADBUN010000256.1:0-11190 GCF_020245625.1 Microcystis sp. M049S2
CGAAAACGGCTTTACGATATTTGGCTGGGAACACTAAATGATATAGCAAAACACTTACATTATGGCTCTTATGGATGTATTCACTCATTTTTCTATTATACGCCGCGAGCGGCGGGGAATTAGACCCGAAGAGATTAAAAATGGATTTTAGGTTCGATCCCCCCTGCCCCCCTTGATAAGGGGGGTGTCTGATAATTTTTAACGCCTACCTACTTAAAACAAATGTATTATCCGAGAATTAAGTCTCTGGATTGAAATCACAGGTACTCACAGGGGTTAACCTAGGAGCAAAAGACTATTGCGAAGCATCACTTAAAAATTGATTACCGAGTTTACTGCTATTGAGCGTGAATGCGTGGATGGAGTAAACGCTCGACCGGTTGACCGTTTTTTAAATGTTCCTCGACAATCTGATTGACATCCTCTGGTTTAACACGACAGTACCAAGTTTCTTCGGGAATAATTCTCACCGTGGGGCTAGTGCTACACTGTCCTTGACAGCTACTGGTCATAACGATGACATCTTCTGGGAGAGCTGCCGTTTGCCATGCTAAAAGAAGCTCGGACGCACCCTGCACCAAACAGGAAGAATGCTGACAGACCATCACAAATCGCTTTTGGGGATAAGACATATTACCTAAAAAGTTGCAAAATTGGATAGTTCCCTGGTTATATTCTTGGGAGTCGCTTTGGGGAAGCATAGTTTTATTTTGCCCCGAATCCCCAATACTGGCAACACAAAAAAAAGGGGCTGAAAATTAACCATCAATCTTTAAAATAGAATTGGGAGAAAAATTTAGTCAATCAAGAGGGTAAAAGTGGCATTCGCTAGTCATTGGATCATGTTAGGTTTATTACTGGGTTTTGCTGTCGCCCATAGCGGATTAGCCAGTTTACGAATGCGGGGAGAAGCTATCATCGGTGCGCGACTGTATCGGGTATTATTTGCCCTTGTGAGTATTCCTCTAGCAGTAATTTTAGTAGTTTATTTCTTCAATCATCGTTATGATGGTTTGCTTCTCTGGCAAGTACAGGGAGTAACCGGAGTTAAAACCCTAGTTTGGATACTTTCGGCCATTTCTTTTTTCTTTCTCTATCCTGCCACCTTTAACCTGCTGGAGATTGCCGCTATCCAAAAACCCCAGGTTCATCTCTACGAAACCGGCATTCTGCGCGTTACCCGTCATCCCCAGATGGTAGGACAGGTGATCTGGTGTATTGCTCACACCCTCTGGTTAGGGACAAGCTTTACCCTATTAACTTCCCTAGGTTTAATTGCTCATCATCTTTTTGCCGTCTGGCATGGCGATCGCCGGTTAGAAGACCGTTACGGAGAGGCATTTTTAAAGATCAAAGAACGCACCTCAGTGGTCCCCTTTTTAGCGATTATCGATGGTCGGCAAAGCCTGAAATGGCAAGAATTCCTTCGTCCTGCCTATCTAGGAGTAACAGGGTTTATTTTACTCCTCTGGTGGGCGCATCCTTGGCTAATGCAAGCAACAAGTAAAATTTATTGGTGATTTTGCTCCCAACTCCTTTCCTGTTGATCCCGATTGGTGTAGAATGGCTTCTATATCAAAATAAAGTTTTCATAAAATACGTTTAGACATGATACTATCTGTCAACGAAAAGAGCTTCCCTAAGCTAGTTTTAGAGTCTTCTCGTCCGGTTCTCGTGTATTTTTGGGCGCCTTGGTGTGGTTTATGTCGTTTAATCCAACCCACCCTCTTTTCTTGGCAAAATGAGTGTCAAGATGCGATTCAATTAGTCGGTGTCAATGCCGATAATAATTTTAAATTAGCTAATAGTTTTCGTCTGCGTAGTCTGCCTACTTTAATTCTCTTCGATCGAGGTGTTCCGGTTCACCGTCTGGAGGAAATTCACAGTCGCGAGGAATTGCAACAAACCCTGCGACTAATAGTCAAAAATCAAATCCCGCGTTCAGCTTAAGGGAAAGATATCTTTTCTGATGGGACTGGCAGAGATAATATAATGGGACAAAAAGTAGATAATCCCAATTGCTACAACTCCCATAGTTCCCCCAGTTCAAAAAATTAGGAGGCTTGCAAAAAATGCCGATTGGTGTGGCTGAATTTGTCGAAAATCAGGAAAATCGCTGTCCTGTGGTACTACTACTAGATACCTCTGGTTCAATGCAAGGGGAACCGATTAAGGCTCTCAATGATGGCATCAAAACCTTTCAGGAGGACGTGATGCGGGATATGCAAGCGACGTTGAGCGTAGAAACCGCCATTGTCACCTTTGGTAAGGGAGGGGTTAAAACCGTGCAAGATTTTGTCGGGATTGACCAATTTACGCCACCTACTTTAAGCGCAGGAGACTTAACCCCCATGGGAGAAGCGATTGAATTGGCCTTAGATTTAGTCGAAGATCGTAAAGCGATTTATAGAAATAATGGTGTCCAATATTATCGCCCCTGGATATTTTTAATTACTGATGGTGCGCCTACGGATCAATGGAATCTGGCGGCGCAACGGGTAAAACAAGCCGAAGCAGAAAATCGGGTTTTATTTTTTTCTGTAGGTGTTCAGGGGGCCGATATGGAGAAGCTCAAACAGATTTCTAATAATCCCCCCGTGTTACTCAATGGTTTAGATTTTCGGGATTTATTTCAGTGGTTAAGTAACTCAATGAAACGAGTTTCTGGTGGTAAAATTGGAGAAGCGATCGATTTACCACCAGTGAATTGGGGACAAATCACCACCTAGAGGACAGTTAATTATGTGGAGAACATTATGTCAGTCGGTGGTCGGTAGTTTTCACGTCCAAACGGGATTACCCTGTCAAGATTACGGTGCTTATCAAGTATTGGGTCAGGATGTTTTGATTGGAGCCGTGGCCGATGGGGCCGGTAGTGCCAAACGTTCGGATTTGGGTGCGAAAATAACAGTTAAAGCAGCGCTGCAATTTTTAGAGGATAAGCTCAAAAAAACAGCATTAGCTGCCACTGGAACTGAAGCGGAATTAAAGGAAATATTCTGGCAACTGTTGGCTTATGTTCAGCAAATTCTCCAAGAAAAAGCCGAAAAAGAACAGTTAGACATTAATGATCTGGCGACAACTTTACTGGTTGTTTTGGTTACTTCAAAACGATTGGCGGCGATGCAGATAGGAGACGGTTTTATTGTCTTCAAACCTCCGGGAGGAAATTATCAGTTATTGTTTCAGCCTGACAAGGGGGAATACATCAATGAAACCACTTTTGTTATTTCTAGTAATGCTTTGGAGGAGATGCAAATAAAAATTTTAACCGAGCCAGTTGCCTTTATTTGTGTGGCGACGGATGGAGTGGAAAAGGTATCGATCGATTATAAAAATTGGCAGCCTTTTCCGCCTTTTTTTCAGCCATTAGAGGAATATTTACAACAGACAGAAACGCCATTGCAAGAAGACCTCAAAGAATTTTTAGAGCGGGAGGATTTAAATAAGTTAACAACCGATGATAAAACCTTACTCCTAGCTTTTTGTTCAGAAACCGGGTTTGTTTGACAAACCCGGTTTCTGGCTCTGGTTCAACCCAACCTATGATAAGACTATGGACTAAGTAAATCATGAAAATTGACGAATTACTCAAAAACAAACGAGAAAAAATTATTGCTATTGCGGCTAAACACGGCGCAAATAACGTGCGAATTTTTGGTTCTGTTGCACGGGGAGAAGCTGACGAAAAAAGCGATATTGATTTATTAATTGATTATTGTAGCGAACGTCGGAGTCCCTGGTTTCCCTTGCCGTTAATTCGAGAACTTGAAGCCTTGTTAGGCTGCAAAGTTGATATTGTTACCGAACAGGGACTTAAAGATAGAATCAGAGAGCGGGTACTAAAAGAAGCAATACCACTATGAGAGATGATAGCGAACGCTTGCGGGATATTTTAGAAGCAATTGAGCGTTTAGAAAAGTATGCTCGACAGGGAAAAACCCTGTTTGAACAACAAGAATTAATTCAAACTTGGATTGTCTATCATTTACAAATTATTGGTGAAGCAGCTAGAGCAACTTCTCAAGAATTTAAAGCAAGACATCCCGAAGTTCCTTGGCGAGATGCCAGCGATCTAAGAAACTTAACTATTCATGAATATTTTCGTATCAATCTAGAGATTATTTGGGATATTGTTGAAAATGACATTCCTCCTCTAAAAGGACAAATCGAAGCTATTTTACAGGAATTGATTTGACGAAACCCAACTCAATTATTAAAAAATGTTGGGTTTCACTATCGTTCAACCCAACCTAGGATAAGATCATTGACTATCATTGCTATCATTTAAATGGTTGAGAATACAATACCACTCTCAAACGGATGTCGTCTATGGCAGATTTAATCGTCCGCAATATCGATGAAGCCATCGTCAAAGCTCTCAAAAAGCGAGCCAGCCAACACGGGATCAGTGCCGAAGCCGAACACCGCCAAATCTTAGAAAAAGCCTTGCTGCAACCGCAACGAAAATCCCTAGCAGAGGTGCTACGCCAGATTCCCAACGTTGGCAACGATTCAGACTTTGATCGCGTTCAAGATGACACAGCCAAACCAGTATTTGATTGATACTAAGTAGGTAGGCGTTAAAAATTATCAGACACCCCCGTTATCAAAGGGGGATTAAAGGCAAAATCCATTTTTAATTTAATTATAACCAGCTACTTATATCTAACTTATTAGAAACGACTAGATAAATTTTTCTGAACAGCACAAATCCTCGGAGATTTTTCAATGTCTTTAACTTATCGCTGTCAACTACAGAATCGCCCGATTACCCTAACGCAACAACTAGCCGACAGTGGCGAAGCGAAAGTATGGCACACTAACTTTAATGGGTACTTAGCGAAAATCTACCACAATCCCCATAATGAACGAATTGATAAATTACAGTTAATGGTGAGAAATCGTCCCAGTGATCCTAACGTTCATCTTAACCATATTTCCTTCGCTTGGCCCTATTCTATCTTGGAAGATAACCAGGGAAAAGTCGTTGGTTTTTTAATGCCAGAAGTGGTGGGTTCAGAAACATTATTAAAGCTTTGTACGCCCATAATGAGAAGAAAATACAAGTTAGAAACTAATTGGTATTTTCTTCATGTAGTAGCGCGGAATATAGCCGCTATTATCCAAGCAATTCACCTTAAAGGTTATGTTTTGGGAGACATCAAGCTAGAAAATATCTTAGTAAATAATCGGGCGTTACCTACAATTATTGATACAGATTCATTTCAAGTATCAGATCCCTATAGCGGTAAAATATATCGGTGTTTAGTTGGCTCAGAAGGATTTACACCGGCGGAATTAATTGGAGTTAATATAGCGGATGTAGATCAAACAGAAGTGCATGATCGCTTTCGATTAGGAGTTGTTATTTATTATCTATTATTTAGCGGGCAGCCCTTTCAAGGAGTGTGGAAAGGAGCAGGAGATTCGCCAGAACCATCGGAACTAATTCGACGGGGACTCTGGCCTTTTTCTGCTGATAAATTGGTTGTACCTAGTGATAATACTATACCATTAAATATTTTACATCGCGACTTACACGCCTTATTTTTGCGCTGTTTCAATGAGGGACATAAATTCCCCCACAGACGACCGACGGCTGAGGAATGGCGCGGTACTTTGGAAGCTGCACTAAAAGAGGTTATACGCTGTGGCAAAGTTGATAATCATTACTACAGTCGGAGTTACGGAAAGTGTTATTGGTGTGAGCGATCTAGTGATTTAAATTTTGATATTTTTCCGGGTAAAAGTATCGCTAATGTGACATCTACACCTTCACCTAAAGTAGCGCCAACTCCACTGACAAACTTTACCGAAAAAATATCCAAGGGAATAACACTGGAGATGGTAGGCTTACCAGCAGGTCAATTTCTCATGGGATCTCCTGACAATGATTCTTCTGTTTACAATAATCAAAAGCCTCAACACCTAGTTAAAGTAAACAGTTTTGCGATTGGAAAATATCCAATTACTCAGGCGCAATATGAAGCAGTAATGGGAACAAATCCCTCTCGGTTTAAAAATAATCCGCAAAATCCGGTAGAAAGTGTTAGTTGGAATGACGCTCAAGCTTTTTGTCAAAAATTGAGTCAAATAACAGGGAAAACCTATCGCCTACCGACAGAAGCGGAATGGGAATATGCTTGTCGTGCGGGGACAACTACTCGCTATTATTTTGGTGATTATGCTAATCAGTTAGGAGATTATGCTTGGGATGAAGGAAATTCTCAAGATACAACTCATCCTGTTGGACAGAAAAAGCCCAATGCTTGGGGGCTATATGACATGAGTGGCAATGTTTGGGAGTGGTGCGAAGACAATTGGCATGATAGCTATAAAAATGCGCCAAGTGATGGCAGTGCTTGGCTAACAAATGATAATAATCATAAGCTACTGCGGGGCGGTTCCTGGTACTATCATCCAGATAACTGCCGTTCCGCTACCCGCTACTTCTTCTTCCGCAGCGTCCGCATCAGCTTCAGCGGTTTTCGGGTAGTGTGCGTGCCCAATGTGACATCTACACAGTTACCTATCGCTACTGTGACATCTACACCGTTACCTAAAGTATCGCCACCACCGCCCTCTTCGCCACCACCTCCCCCAGCAAAGCTAACTCCATTTACGGAAAAAATATCCAAGGGAATAACACTGGAAATGGTGTACTTACCAGCAGGTAAATTTCTCATGGGATCTCCTGACAGCGATCCCGATGCTTCGTATGAGGAAAACCCTCAACACCAAGTTCAAGTAAACAGTTTTGCGATTGGGAAATATCCAATTACTCAGGCGCAATATGAAGCAGTAATGGGAACCAATCCCTCTCGGTTTAAAAATAATCCGCAAAATCCGGTAGAAAGTGTTAGTTGGAATGACGCTCAAGCCTTTTGTCAGAAATTGAGTCAAATAACCGGGAAAACCTATCGCCTACCGACAGAAGCGGAATGGGAATATGCTTGTCGTGCGGGGACAACCACTCGCTTTTATTTCGGTGATGATGCTAATCAGTTAGGAGATTATGCTTGGTATAAAGGAAATTCTCAGCAGACAACTCATCCTGTGGGTCAGAAAAGGCCCAATGGTTGGGGACTCTATGACATGAGTGGCAATGTTTGGGAGTGGTGCGAGGACAATTGGCACAATAACTATATCGGAGCGCCAAAGGATGGCAGTGCTTGGCTGACAAATGATAATGATTATCAAATAGTGCGGGGCGGTTCTTGGTACGACCTTCCTTATAACTGCCGTTCTGCTTTCCGCAACTACTTCCTCCGCGTCAGCAGCCGCAACGACGACGGTTTTCGGGTGGTGTGCGGTGCTGGGAGGACTCTGTAACCCTTATTCTCTTTTTACCCTTTTTTACCCTTTTTTACTTTTTCTCTTTTTCTCTTTTTCCCGCCGCTAGGCGGGTCGATTTTTTTGAAAAAATTGAGGTAGTGTTAAATTTTGTTAAGGACAATGAAAAATGAAACAGTTATCGGTTGTTAAAAAGCCGTGGGTTGGGTTTCGTTCCTCAATCCAACCCAATGATTTAAAAATGTTGGGTTTCACTATCGTTTGGCCTAACCTACGATCAGACTACGGACGAAAAAGTGAGCGCCGATCTCCTAGGGTGTGTTAATGTTGGTGTAGCCTACCAGCCGACTTTACATGGCGGGTTACTGTAACCTTAACGATCTCAAGTGTTTTGTCAAGGATAATTTGGGGGATTTTGCTCACCAATGAAACAAGCTATTACAGCGAAGGTTGTTAAAATAACCACCAACAAGGCCGAAAAAATCTTGTTAAATTCTGGTTTTAAGAAAAAACAAGCTCAAGTTATCTTAAGCAAAGTTACTAATTTTTGTCAACATTGGAAAATTCTTGAAATGTCTTTATTTGGTTCAGTATTAAGGGAAGACTTTCGAGTTGATAGTGATATTGATGTTCTTTATAAGTTTGCTCCCAATCATGGCTGGGATTTGTTTGATATTGTTCAGATGAAAGAAGAATTAGAGGAGATATTCGGACGCAAAGTTGACTTGGTTAATCAAGAGGGACTGAAAAACCCCTATCGTCGTTACGAAATTTTAAAAACTCATCAGCTAATTTATCGTCATGAACAGTCGTGAGGCTGGCTATCTTTGGGATATGGTCGAAGCTATTACTAATATCCAAGAATTTATTCAAGATGTTTCTTTGGAAGAATATTCCAAGAGTCTTTTGTTACAAAGTGCTGTGGAAAGACAATTAGAAATTTTAGGAGAAGCAGCCCGTATAATTCCTGAGACTTTTCAACAAAAACACACCAAAATTGATTGGAGGGGAATTATTGGACTCAGAAATATTATTAGCCATCAGTACGATCAGGTTCAACCAGAAATTGTCTGGAATATTATTACAGTAAGACTTTCTCCTTTGCTAGAACAATTGCAGTCTCTATTGCCACCATTGCCCCAATGATAATAATTTAAAAAATTAAGTTAATGGCAGATTATGACTGCTATCCTCTCTGGAGAATCGATCAAATAGGTGAGATAGATTTCTCGGAATTACCCTTTAGCAGTGAACAGTAAACAATTATCACTTAGAATGAATTGTAAAGGTTACGAAGCAGTAGTTTCTTTTGATGACGAGGCGGGTATCTTTTACGATGAGGTGGCCAACGTCCGAGATGTTATCACTTTTCAGGGAGAGAGTGTAGCGGAATTGCAGCAAGCTTTTGCTGATTCAGTGGAAGATTACCTAGCTTTTTGTGCCGAGCGCGGGGAAAAGCCAGAAAAACCTTTTTCTGATAGTTTTCTGTCACAGCCACACCCGAAATTACACCAACAAATTTAGCAATAAGTAGGCTGGTTTGAGGAACGAAACCCAACGCCCGATTATGTTACGCTACCGCTAACCCATCCTACAAATAATTGTGGCTCCCTACATATCAGGAGAGGCACTGACTTAAAAATAGAGGCTGAAATAACGCCAATTCGTCAATCAGAATATTTTCATGCTTGGCGGTGCCAACTTTGGCATCGGGACCGCCGACCGCCTCCTGAAATATAAAGTCTCGGTTACAAAACTGACCTCTGAGCAATTCTCACCCCACCATAGAAACAGAAGCCCGTAGGAAAATCAGCCATGAAAGAACACGATGTCGTTATAGTGGGCGGTGGGTTAGCAGGATGCCGCGCCGCCTTAGAAATCAAACGCCTCAACCCGACTATCGATGTTGCTGTCGTTGCCAAAACCCACCCAATTCGTTCCCACTCCGTCGCTGCCCAGGGAGGTATCGCCGCCGCCCTGCAAAACGTTGACCCCAAAGATAATCCCAAGGCCCACGCCTACGATACCGTCAAAGGTTCCGATTTTCTGGCTGACCAGGATGCGGTGGATATCCTCACCCAAGAAGCCCCCGAAGTTATCATCGAATTGGAACATCTAGGCGTGTTATTCTCCCGTCTCGAAGATGGACGCATTGCCCAAAGAGCCTTTGGCGGTCACAGCCATAACCGTGCCTGTTACGCCGCCGATAAAACCGGTCACGCCATGCTGCACGAATTAGTCAGCAATTTAGGCCGTAATCAGGTAAAAATCTACGATGAATGGTATGTTTTGCGCCTTATCCTCGAAGAAGGTACGGCTAAAGGGGTAGTAATGTACCAAATCGCCACCGGACAGTTAGAAATCCTTCGGGCAAAAGCAATTATGTTCGGGACCGGGGGCTATGGTCGCGTTTATAACACCACCTCCAACGATTTCGCCTGTACGGGGGACGGTTTAGCTTTATCGGCAAAAGCGGGTATTCCCCTAGAAGACATGGAATTTGTCCAATTTCACCCCACTGGACTCTATCCCGTCGGTGTTTTAATCTCGGAAGCAGTCCGGGGTGAAGGGGCTTATTTAATCAATAGCGAAGGTCGTCGTTTTATGGAAGACTACGCCCCCTCGCGCATGGAATTAGCCCCCCGGGACATCACTTCCCGGGCCATTACCCTAGAAATTCGCGCCGGCCGGGGGGTAAATCTGGACGGTAGCGCCGGGGGTCCCTTTGTCTATCTGGATTTACGCCATTTAGGCCGGGAAAAAATTATGAGTCGCATTCCCTTTTGTTGGGAGGAGGCCCACCGTCTCGTCGGTGTCGATGCGGTAGAGGAACCGATGCCTGTACGTCCTACGGTTCACTATTGTATGGGCGGCATTCCCGTTAATACCGATGGTCGCGTTCGCTTAAGTGCCGATACCCTCAGCGAAGGCTTTTTCTCCGCCGGGGAATGTTCCTGTGTCTCCGTCCACGGGGCCAATCGTTTGGGCAGTAATTCCCTGTTAGAATGTGTGGTCTATGGCAGAAGAACCGGCAAATCGATCGCTAAATACGTCGAAAAACGCGCTTTTCCCGTCTTTAATCCCGATATTTACCTTCAGGATGCCAAAGAGGAAATCACCGCTTTATTGACCAAAAAAGGCACGATTCGCATCGGTCAACTACGTCAGCAATTCCAAGACTGTATGACCCAACATTGCGGCGTTTTTCGCACCGAAGCGACCATGCGCGAGGGAATTAAACAAATCGGCGAATTAAAGCGCAAATACGAGCAGATTTACCTCGATGATAGGGGTGATTGCTGGAATACGGAACTAATCGAGGCCTGGGAATTACAAAGTCTCATGGTGGTGGGGGAAATTATCCTCACCTCTGCCCTCAATCGTCAAGAAAGCCGAGGGGCCCACTCCCGCGAGGATTTTCCCCAACGGGATGACCAAAATTTCCTTCAGCATACCCTCGCCTATTATTCCCCCTCGGGCATCGATATCGACTATATGCCCGTGGTGATTCAGGATTTCACCCCCGTGGAACGTAAGTATTAACCTCTGGTCGGACGGTAAATGTAAAGGAATATTACAAACTCCTTGGCATTTACCGAGATTTAGTTCTATACTAGATAAAGCAACGCGGGATAGAGCAGTCTGGTAGCTCGTCGGGCTCATAACCCGAAGGTCAGTGGTTCAAATCCGCTTCCCGCCATTACTAATAAAGCCAGTAGTTAGGGCTTGCTGAATAAATCTAAAAACCTTGTTTGATAAGGCTTTTAGACTTTTTTGACCTCAAAAAGTGCCGACCATTGGAGGGATCGGGGGTAAAATTCAGGTACTTTTTCCCTGAAAATTAGGTAACTGACTACCTCAAAATCGGTAAAACCCTACACCCCACACCCCACA
>NZ_JADBUN010000257.1:0-46549 GCF_020245625.1 Microcystis sp. M049S2
CCCATTTCCCCATTTCCCCATTTCCCCATTTCCCCATTTCCCCATTTCCCCATTTCCCCATTTCCCCATTTCCCCATTTCCCCATTTCCCCATTTCATAATTCATAATTCATAATTCATAATTCATAATTCATAATTCCCACCCCCCACCAACAAACTTTTTTAGCAAACCCTAATTAGAAATCGATCGAGTCTTCATGATTGAGAATTGTTTGCAGTATTTCTAGGGGAACAGTAGCAAAGTATTGCTGGAGAAAGTTCTCTAGGGCCACCGCTTCTAGAAATTGTTCAATCTTATTAATTTTTGCCTCATGATTGACTAATTCAAAGGATAAATTTTCTTGATTTTTCTTGACTTTAAAGCCATTTTCTGCTAGGGAAATTAATCCTAATTCTAGGGTATAATAACTGAGGTTTAAGCGATTTTGTAATTGTTGATGGGAAATACTGGTTTTAGTTCTAGCTAAATATTTCCCAATGCCAACAAGGTTTATCCATGGAGTGTGAGCGGATTTTTTTAAAGGACTAGCATAGGCAAGAACTAACTTTTTGTCGCGTAAAATTGCCTGTTGATATTCCCTGGAAAGTTTTGTCCAATCCCGGGGACATTCCCAGAGAAAAAGGAGATTTAATTGGTTAACTTCTTGATTAATTTCTCGATTGCGATTGTCGATTAAAAAATCTTTTTTATTGCTATAAGTCAGGGATTCTTGTTGATAGGGTTGCAGGGCAATTAATCGCACTTCATAGCGATTTTTGTAGGTATTAAAATCTAATTCGACTACGGCATCATAACGGGTATCGATAGCAATTTCATCTTTGTGATGACCCCACCACATACCGGGGAATCCCTGCTCGATTGAACTATCCCAGATATCAAAAGTTGTTCGGAGATAAGTAATTTTTTTGCCTTTGAAATCCTCAAGATTTTTATGCCAAAGATTTTGAAAATAACAATTTTGAATTAATAGCTTTGGTGTCGGATTACCCATCCCGCAGGGTTCCAGTAATTTTAATTCTCGAAATAGACTTTTTCCCAATTGGGAAACCGTCACCACCGCATCTACTTCTATCTGGGAAGAAAGGGAAGTTAAATCAATTCCTGTGCGTCGCAACTGTTGATTAATTCCCTCAATAAATAGGGGTAAATTTTCTATAGTTAAACTTAAACCCGCGGCCAAAGGATGACCACCAAAACGATGTAAAAGATGGGATTGAGAAGATACTAATTGATAAAGATCGATCTCGCGAATTGACCGAGCGGAACCCTTAGCAAAAGGTGGTTCACTGGTACTTAATAAAATTGTTGGTCGCTGGTATTCTTGGGCAATTTGTCCCGCAACTAATCCTAAAATTCCCGCCGGCCATTGGGGATCATCTAAAATAATTACATTAGTGGTAGAAAGATCAATTCTCTCTAGTTTTTTCTGAACTTGTTTAATAATATCCCGTTGGATTTCTTGGCGACGAATGTTGGCTAATTCCGCTTGTTCAGCTAATTCGTGACAACGTTTTTCATCTTCACTGGTAAGTAATTCCACACAAAATCTAGCATCGCCATAAATGCGACTGACGGCATTAATTCGCGGTCCAATACCGAAGGATATATCCATCGGTCTATCTCCGGTTTTGTTACATAAATCCAGTAATTTTTTAACTCCCAAGCGCTGAGTATTTTGCAGTTTTTGCATACCTTTTTGAGCTAAATAACGACATTCTCCCGTCAATTTGACTAAATCGGCAATTAAACCAATCGCAACTAAATCCAGTAAATTTTCTAGGGGTTTTCTGGGAATATCTGCAAGGGTTAAATACATCGCTTCCACTAATTTATAAGCAACAGCAACCCCAGAAAGATGATAGAAAGGATGGGTTTCCACAAAGTAGCGGGGATTAATCAGGGCAATCACCTCGGGGCGCTCGTCGGGTAGGGTATGATGATCGGTGATGATAATATCGATGCCTAAACTTTTTGCATAGTCAATTTCAGCGATATTCGTGCTTCCCGTGTCACAGGTGACGATTAAACGGGTTCCTTGATGCGCTAGTTTCTCGATACCAGGACAATTGAGGCCGTGGGATTCTTTTTGGCGATCAGGTATGTAATAATCTAACTGTTGATAGGGTGGGAAAAACTGCCCCAATCCTTCCCAGAGGACACTGGTAGCGGTGACACCATCGGCATCAAAATCACCCCAAATAGTCACTTTTTCGCCTTTATTTAGGGCTTTTTCCAGTCTTTTGACGGCGAAGTTCATTTCTTGCCCAAAATCAAAGGGAGTTTTTGACTGATAAGCTTTCTCATCCAGAAACGTCCGCAGAGTCGCCCCATCCCGGACACCGCGATGCCATAATATTTGTGCCACGACGCTGCCATCCGACTCTGGGGTGTAGTCTTGGACTATTTTTAAAAACTCTTGGGGAAGAGCTACCGATGGGGGAATTTGCCAGTTAGACACGGGATATCAGGGAAAAAGTAAAAAAGGTGGCAGTTTTTGTGATTTTCCCTATCTCCATTTAGCCACCACTAACGGGGGGAATTAAAACTATCTCATCACCATTTTCGAGGATTTTCTCTCCCGAAACAAACTGAAGATTAACTCCAAAACGAGTAACATCCCGCCATCTTTCTAATTGAGGATAGGGGGCTATAATATAGTTTAACACTGCTGCCACGGAAGTGTGGGCAGGAAATTCGAGGTTTAATTGTGAAGTTTGATAGACTTCTTGATAAATAGCAAATAGTTTTACTGTAACCGTAATTTTTTCCATATTTACATCAATATTTTTCCTAGGATAATAACATCAATTGGGAACCCTGTTCGGTTTTGCGGACTTCGATGCGATGTTGAAAAGCTTCTTTAAATTGGGGCATATGAGTTACAGTCAAAATACAGGCAAAATCGGCGGATATAGCGTTAATTGCCGCGATTAAGCGCTCGCATCCTTCCGCATCCTGAGTTCCGAATCCTTCGTCAACAATGAGCATTTGTAGGGCTGTTCCGGCTCTTTGTGCCAATAATCTCGCTAAAGCTAATCGAATCGAGAAATTAATCCGAAAAGCTTCCCCTCCTGAATAGGTTTCGTAGGGACGGGATCCCCGGGTATCACCAATAATAATATCTAAAGTATCGATTGACTTTTGTTGCTGTTTCTTAGTACCTTTACCACTTTTTTGGGTTAAAAAATGCACATGAAATTGATTACCAGTTAAGCGAGCTAAAATATGATTAGTTTGGGCTTCTAACTCTGGTAAAACATTCTCAATCATCAGAGTTTGTAAACCATTTTTGCCGAAAGCTAGGGCTAACTCTTTATGAACTCTATATTGTTTTTTAACTTTAGCTAAATCGCTTTCTTTTTCTGTCAGTTGTTTACCTAAAGTTTCTAGTTGATGTAATTTCTCCTCAACCCGACCTTTTTGGGAGAGCAATCCATCAATTATCTGTCTTCGCTGTTGAATATTAGTCGATAATGCAGCTATTTCTTGGCGATAGTCGGTCAAAGTACCAATCTTTTGACTAATATTGGCTAACTCCTGATTCAGCTTTTGGCGATCCTCATTTCGCAGCTGTAATCTTTGCTCAATGTCAGCGATTTTAGCGGCTATTTCTGGATAATTTTTTTCTGCTTGTTGCCAGTCTTGATACTGTAATCTTACCCCCTGTAATTGTCGGATCAGATTTTGAATATTCTGATGTTCACCGCGATCATAATTCAAGTTTTGAATAAGCTTTTCTAAGCGTTCAATTTCCTGTTTAAGTGGGGAGTTTTGACCTAGTTCTTGTTTCTCCTGTTCTAGTCTAGCTAATCGATTAATTAAATTAGGTTTCTCGGCCTTGATATTAGCTAAACGACGGTTTGCTTGCTTAAGTTCTGATTCTTGAATTTCTGCCCAACGCCATCTTTTTTCTTCTCCTCTGACTAAAGCATGACTTTGTTCATCATAGTTTAAGAAGGCGATTTCTTGATTGACAATTTGCAATTCTTGCTGTAGTTCTAAGGCATAATTACCACTGCTTAAAAGTGCTTCTAACTGGACGAGTATCTCCTCGGTTTTCTCTAGTTCTATTTCCTTTTCTTCAATAGTTTCTAACTTGACTTCTAACTGCACATATTTTTGTTGTAGATTCGATCTTACTGGCAATTCTTGTTTAATTTGGGCTAATTCCTCCCGTAAACGTTTTAAATCTCGATCGCAGTCTGCCATCTGTTCCTGTAGGGACCAGATTTGCTCTTGAATTTGTTCTTGATGTTGATGGGTTTTCCTGATTACTTGATGACGGTGATGACTGTCTAAATTCTGTTCACACAAAGGACAAACCGAATCGGGAATATTCAATTTTTCCAATTTATCAGTTAACTCTAAAAGTTGTTCTTCATATCTTTTCTGTTGATCCAATAAACTTTTTTTATCCACTTGTTTAAGAGTTTCCTTTTCTTCAACTCGTTCACAATAGGTTTGTTTTTTGTCTAGTTCCTTAATTCGCTTGGCTAAATTGAGAGCTTCCTCTCTTAGTAGAGGAATACGAGCGATTTCTGTCTCTAATTGTTGCCGATTTCTTTGCAGTTGTTCCCGACGAGCATTAATCCTGGCTTTTTCCCGTTCCAACTGCATATTTAGATCAGCTTTTCGGCTATTTAAAGGAGCATATTTTAAAGCTAATCTATCCAATTCCTGAAGACGTTGACGATGATAATTTAACTTCTCCAATGCTGCTTGAATATCCCCCGCTTGCTCGATAATTTTTTGAGTTTCTTGTTCCTGTCTTCCCAATTCTTCTAAACGAGCGCTCGTTTGTTGGATGGGAAGGGTAAATTCGTTAATTTTTTGCTGTAATTTCTGTTCTAATTGTTGTTTATCATACTGGGCCTGTTGCCAAGCTTGCAATTGACTTGACAAACTTGCCTCTTTCTGGTCTAAATTGATTAGGCGCTCGTGTGCGGTAATAATGTCATTTTTGCGATGAAGAATAGTCCTTATTTGATTTAATTGATTATCTAGACTAACTTTTTCCCGGTCTAATCTCTCGATTTCCGCTAATAAAGCTCGCTCCTGTTCTCGTTGCCACTGCAGCTGTTTTTCCCAATTCTGACGCTGATTTTCTTCCCCTTGCAGTTGCTGTAAACGCCGATTATTTACCTCTTGTTCTTGATTAATTTGGTTAATTTGGGTGCTTAACTCTTGCAGGTGTTCCTGATAAGAATTTTTCTCCTGAAGACGGAGTTTTATCGTTTCTACTTGCTGCTCGATCTGGAGGGACTGTCCATCAAATTGTTTCGATATTTCCTTAGCTTTATTAGCTAAAATTTCATAGCGATCGAGTTGTAATAATTCTGCTAAAATCTGTTTACGACCACTAGGAGGCTGTTTCATAAACTCGTCCGCTTGTCCCTGTCGTAAATAAGCAGAATTAATGAAAGTTTTATGGTCTATTTTTAGATAAGTATTAATCTGTGCTTGGGTATCTTTAATACTTTTACCCGATAAAGGACGAAAACTTTGATCATTAATCACCTGAAAATCTAAACCAGAAGCTTTTCCCCCCCGGTGACGACTACGGATAATTTTATAGATTTCTCCCCCATAACTAAACTCGAAATCTACCCGCGCATAATCGCTGCCCGCATGAATGACATCATCAGCAATCGAGACGCGACTTTCTCCCCAAATTGCCCAAGTAATTGCTTCGAGTAAAGAGGATTTTCCCGCACCATTGGCACCACAAATACAGGCAGTATGTAATCCGCGAAAATCTAGCACTGCCTCGCGATAACTGAGAAAATTTTTTAGGGTTAATTGTAGGGGAATCATAAGTTGGGGAGATGGTGAGTGGGGAAGTGGGGAGATGGGGAGATGGTGAGTGGGGAAGTGGGGAGATGGGGAGATGGGGAGATGGGGAGAATGCAGTATAAGTTAGAAATTAATCAGAGGATAAAAAACTGGGGAAAAGATAGCTTCAGCGCAATACATCTGGGTGAATCTATTCGGTATCAATAACTCCCTCCTGCAATAACCTCTGATCAAAGCTTAACTGAAATCCAGCCGGGGACAAATGCGCTTTTTTTGTTCCTCAGAATTCTCCTCACCATCATCACAACCTAGGCACTGTTCACAGATAACCGCTCAGGGTCCCTCGATTTGCTACTCTAAAGGAAAGATAACCGATTCTTAAAACCAAATCTATGAGCATTCCCGAAATTAGCGTCCATGAACTCGCTCTCCGTTTAGCCGATCATGATCCTAATTTACAACTTATTGATGTGCGCGAACCAGAGGAAGTTGCCATGGCATTTGTAGCCAATTTTACCATTTTACCCTTGAGTCAATACCAAGAATGGTCGCCCACTATTGCTACCCAATTCAACCCCCAAGCAGAAACCCTCGTTATCTGTCACCATGGCATGAGATCCCTACAGATGTGCCAATGGCTACAAAGTCAGGGTTTTACTAATGTTAAAAATATTAACGGTGGCATCGATGCTTATTCCCTCCTCGTCGATCCTAATATTCCCCGTTACTAATTTTTATAGCCCCCATCGGGAAAAGAGAGGGGTACACTATCCCCTTTCTCCCCACGGAGGACTGACTACTGATAACTGATAACTGATAACTGATTAAGCGTTATACTGTCTAGAAAAATGTTATAAATCTTTTGTTAAGATTATTCCCCTATGTCCGCTAGAACCCATCTCAGCGATCGCTATCAACATATCTTAAAGGCGACAATCCAACATTATATCGCCACAGCCGAACCGGTTGGCTCGAAAACTCTGCTAGAGGAGTACAAATTTACGGTTAGTTCCGCCACGATTCGCAATGCTCTCGGTAAACTGGAAAAAGAAGGTTTACTCTATCAACCCCACACTTCCTCCGGACGCATTCCCTCCGATTGGGGTTATCGTCTCTACGTCGATGAGTTAATGACTCCCGATGACCGTATCGGCGAAAAAATCGGCTATTATCTGCATAAAAACGCTAAATCTCCCGCTTGGAGTCTCGAAAGTCTGCTGCAACGGGCCACCCAGTTTTTAGCCGGTTTAAGCGGTTATATCGCTATCGTTACCCTTCCCCACACCCTCACTAATACCCTGCGTCATCTGCAATTAATCCCTGTCTCGAACCGGCAGATCATGTTAATTATTGTTACAGATAGTTTACAAACACGCTCAGTTATGATAGAAATTCCTGAGTCTATGGCAACGGACAAGGAGGATGGATTAGCAGAAGAATTACAAATCCTCTCTAATTTTCTCGGGGAAAAATTAAAAGGTTATTGCTTGGCAGATTTAATTAACCTCGATTGGCAGCAAATCGAGCGAGAATTTGCCCGTTATACCCATTTTCTCCAACAATTAAGCCAAGAAATCAGCGCTAGTCTCCAATCCACTGCCACCCCGGAGATTATCGTCCATGGTGTCGCTGAAGTCATTCGACAGCCAGAATTCGCCCAATGGCAACAAGTACAAATGTTACTGCATCTATTGGAAGCAGAACAGGATCGCCTTTTACCCCTGATTTTACAAAGACCAGAACTAGAAAAATCAGCTAAAAAAGTCAAAATCACCATTGGTTCCGAAAATCCTCTGGAATCCATGCGCCCTTGTACTCTTATCTCCGCTTTTTATAAACAGGGAGATACTCCCGTCGGTAGTGTCGGCATTATCGGACCGACGCGAATGTTATACGAAAATACTATTCCCCTAGTGGAATCCACCGCTAACTATCTCAGCGAGGCTATAAGTAAGTAGATATCCCCCGCAAAGGTTCGGGAATAGGACAATCGACAGTAAACTCTAAAATTGTCTCACCATCCCCCAAATAGCCAGAATTGGCAAAACAGAGCAACATCCGCACCAGCGCCACCCACACCTCTGCATCAAACTCCCAATCCTGTCCCCGACGCGCTCCACAGGCGATCGATTTTAGCGCCCAAAAATAACTATTTCTCACCACCGAACCGCCTTTTTTATAAACTGGCACATCTTCATGGTGAATATAAAGAATATCATCTTTAGCGATCGCTCTCATCGGTGGCTAGGAAAGTTATAGGAATTTTCAGTTTACCGTCTAGAGAATAACACCCTATAGGAAATTTTGGGCGCATCCCCTGCACCCCTACCATTTTTAATAACTTCTGTTGATCACCACAAATAGGAAATGTCGTCTTTCTAGTTGAGGCACAAAAAGCTATAATTCTACCTTAAACCCTCATTTTTTATCCCTAGAGCGATCGAGTTTTCCTGATTATTATTCAGCTATGACCACCGATACTATCACCACTCCCTCACCCAAAAAACTCTGGTTAGCAGCCCTTAAACCACCAATGTATAGTGTGGCGATTATACCGATTATTTTGGGAACAGCGATCGCTTATCAGGAAACAGGTCGATTTTCTCTGCCGATTTTTGCCACTTTTATCCTCTCAGCTATTTTAATTCTCGCTTGGTTAAATCTCAGTAATGATGTTTTTGATGCCGATACTGGGATCGATGTTAATAAAGCTCATTCGATCGTTAATTTAACTGGCAATAAATCTTTAATTTTCTGGCTAAGTAATCTTTTTCTATTAGTGGGTATTGCTGGTATTTTTGCTATTAGTTATTGGCGAGGTGATTGGACTATCCTAGAATTAATCGCCCTCTGCTGTTTTTTGGGCTATACCTATCAAGGGCCTCCCTTCCGTCTCGGTTATCAAGGATTAGGTGAAATTATCTGTTTCTTTACTTTTGGACCCTTGGCGATTGCCGCTGCCTACTATTCCCAAGCAGGTTCTTTTTCTGTCTCTAGTCTAGCGGCTTCAATTATTATCGGGATTACCACTTCTATCATCCTTTTTTGTTCCCATTTCCATCAAGTCGCCGATGATCTCAAAGCGGGTAAAAAATCACCTATTGCTCGTTTAGGTACTTTAAAAGGTTCTAAAGTTTTAACCGCAGTGACGGTTCTCGTTTATGTTTTAACGGTGGTTTTTGTGCTGCTGCAGGTTTATCCCCCTCTCACCCTTTTAATCTTCCTTAGTCTCCCTTTCGCTTGGCAATTAGTCAACCACGTTAACCAAAATCACGACCAACCTCAGCTAGTCAGTAACTGCAAGTTTATAGCGGTTAATCTCCACTTTTTTAGTGGCATTCTCTTCTCCCTTGGCTATTGCCTTGCTTCCCGTTGATCAACCCGATTTTTTTCTTAAACCTCTTTATCAGTTATCAGTTATCAGTTATCAGTTTTGAGTTTTGAGTTCACTGATTACTGTTTACTGATCACTGATGACTGTACCCGATCGAGTTTGCACCGATTAACGGAAAAGTGACAGAATAGGGAGATAGATCGCCACAAATAAAGGTTAGCATGAGTGAACAACCCCTCGGATCGGTTATTCAAGGTTCCCTGAGTGAAGGTTTAGAAATCCGTCTTTATCCGGATATTTCCGTGGAGGATATGCGCGTCGGTAAATTTTTAGTGGTGCAAGGCACTCGCTCGCGTTTTTTCTGTCTCCTCACCGATGTCTCCCTGGGTAACTCTAGTCCCCGAATTATCGCGAATCCTCCCCATCCCGATGATAGTTTTATGCGCGATGTTTTAGCGGGTAGCGGTACTTATGGTACTATTGAACTATCGCCTATGCTCATGTTCACACCGACTGGAGGTAATTCCCCAGCAGTTTCCGACACTTCTTTAGGCTCTTTTCAACCCCAAACCAGCGCCGATTTAGAATTACTGCCAGTTAAAACTATTCCCGCCCATTTTAGCCAAGTTTATGAAGCTTGTGAGCAGGATTTTCGCATGGTTTTCGGTTGGGAAGATGATCCCACCAGAAAGAATTTTGCTATTGGTCAACCCCTTGACATGGACGTGCCAATATGTATTAATCTCGATCGCTTTGTGGAACGTAGTAACGGCGTTTTTGGCAAATCCGGGACGGGAAAATCCTTTTTAACCAGGCTCTTAATTTCGGGTATTATTCGCAAACAAGCAGGGGTTAACCTCATGTTTGATATGCACTCGGAATACGGTTGGGAAGCGATGAAAGAAGGGAAGGAGGTTTCTACGGTGAAAGGATTATGTCAATTATTTCCCGGACAGGTAGAAATTTATACCCTCGATCCCGATTCTACCAAACGCCGGGGAGTACGAGGAGCGCAGGAATTATTCTTAAGTTATAATCAGATTGAAATCGAGGATATTCGTTTAATCGGTCGGGAATTAGGCATCTCGGAAGCTAGTTTAGATAATGCCAATATTCTCTATAACGAGTATGGAGAATCTTGGATTACTCAGTTATTGAATATGAGTAACGAGGATATTAAAATCTTCTGTACCGAAAAACAGGGCCATGCGGGATCAATCATGTCCCTCCAGAGAAAATTAATGCGTCTAGATAGTTTGAAATATTTAAGAAGTGCTTGTCCCCACAATTATATCGATCAGGTGTTGCAAGCTTTAGATGCAGGTAAGCACGTCGTCATTGAATTTGGCTCCCAAAGTAATATGCTTTCCTATATGTTAGCCACCAATATGATCACCCGTCGGATTCA
Source organism: Microcystis sp. M049S2 (assembly GCF_020245625.1). Lineage (NCBI taxonomy): Bacteria > Bacillati > Cyanobacteriota > Cyanophyceae > Chroococcales > Microcystaceae > Microcystis > Microcystis sp. M049S2. The sequence goes on from NZ_JADBUN010000257.1 coordinate 10,536, forward strand.
TGCTAATTATGTTAAAAAAGCTGAATATTTTTTACAAACTAAAAACCCCGTTGATCGGCCGCAACAGTTAGTGATTACCATTGAAGAAGCTCATCGATTTTTAGATTCTGCTGTGGTACATCAAACTATCTTTGGAACCATCGCCCGGGAGATGCGAAAATACTTTGTTACTCTCTTAATTGTCGATCAAAGACCTTCAGGAATTGATAACGAAGTTATGTCTCAGGTAGGGACGAGGATCACCTGTTTATTAAACGATGAAAAGGACATCGAAGCCATATTTACTGGGGTTTCTGGAGGGGGAAGTTTGCGATCAGTTTTAGCGAAATTAGACTCAAAACAACAGGCTTTAGTTTTAGGTCATGCGGTCCCTATGCCGGTAGTAATTCGTACTCGCGCCTACGATCAAAAATTCTATACTGAAATAGGCGCAACCGACTGGCGAGAATTACCCGATGAGGAAGTTTTAGCGGCGGCCAAAATTGCCAAAGCTGATCTAGGATTTTAGAAAAATTAACTTTTGATTGTAGAATAGAGTTGGGTTATTTTTACTGAGAAGAAACCCTAGATGAAAACTGGTTTCCCTAACTATGCAACAAGGTGATTTAATCGAGATCGAGATTACCGACCTCAACCATACGGGCGAAGGTGTGGGAAAATACCGAGGACAGGTGATTTTTGTACCAGATACGGTTATTGGCGATCGCATTCAAACTCGCATCACCTATATCAAAAAAAGTCATGCGATCGGCAAACTACAAACTATTCTACAAGCTTCTCCCCATCGTATCCGGCCCCGCTGCATCGTTGCCGATAAATGTGGTGGCTGTCAATGGCAACACATCGAGGATCAATTTCAGCTGCAGGTCAAAAAAGAGCAAGTACAAGAGGTATTAACCAGAATTGGCGGTTTTACCGATCCTTTAGTTTATCCTCCCCTCACTGGTAATTCTCCCCTCGCTTATCGCAATAAAGCTACCTATCCCCTCGGATTTTCCCCCACCGGCAACGTGCAAGCGGGTTATTATCGTCGCGGCAGCCATCATCTGATTAATCTCAATCAATGTCCGATTCAAGATCAGGCTTTAAATCCGTTTCTAGCAGAGATAAAACGGGATATTCAGGAGCAAGGCTGGTCAATTTACGATGAAAAGACCCATCAAGGACAATTACGCCATTTATCCCTAAGAATTGGCCGCCACACCGGAGAAGTTTTATTAACCCTGATTAGTAATGATCATAATTTACAGGGAATTGAGGCACAGGCGCAGCAATGGCTGGCAAAATACGGCAATTTAGTCGGTGTAACCGTCAATTATAACCCCGATCGAGGTAATGCTATTTTTGGCGCTCAGACCACAACTATCGCCGGAAGGGACTATATTAACGAAAAGTTCGCCGGATTAACCTATCAATTGGCTGCCGATACCTTTTTTCAGGTTAATACAGAGGCTGCTGAAGCTTTATTGGCGGTTATTTCCCAGAAATTAGAGCTTAAAGGTGAAGAAATTCTTATTGATGCCTACTGTGGTATCGGTACTTTTACTTTACCCCTTGCTAAACGGGTTAAAGAGGTGATTGGACTAGAATCCTATAGCTTTTCCCTCGATCGAGCCAAGATTAACGCCCAATTAAATAATATTACCAACACAACCTTTATTTTGGGGGCAGTAGAAAAAACTTTACCGCAACTGACAGTTAAACCCGACATTATTCTACTCGATCCGCCCCGCAAAGGTTGCGATCGCTCTGTCCTTGATAGTTTGTTACAGCTGCAAAGTCAACGCATTGTTTATATCAGTTGTCAAAGTGCAACTTTAGCCAGAGACTTGCAATATCTCTGTCAAACAGGCGATTATCAACTGCTAGAAGTGCAAACCGCCGATTTCTTTCCTCAAACTCCCCACGTCGAATGCGCTGCTTTTCTTAGACAAAAAAACACAAATATGGTAGGATGAAATAAGGGGAAAAACCCGACCCTTTAGCCGTTTATGGTCGAAAAGTCAACGGTTAAGGATAATAGCATATTAGGAACCGTTCCAATCAGCCGCTTTTTTAATTAATCACCCGCTCAAAGTTGCCTTGATTTTCGATTGGTTTGTAGATCAATCATAAAAATATCTAATCCATCTCAGAGACAGAAAAGGGACAAAATATGACTCATTAGGTATGGCAATCAACTAGATCGACGGTTAAGAGACCTTAATCTTTCTGTAAGAGAACAGTCATTTAATAAAAGCTAGAGGTAAAACGTGTGATTGCTATTTCACTGCCAACAAGCAAACGAAGCTGGAACACTATGAGTTTCGCTTCCACCTTGTATCTTTGTCCGATTTTAGATTTATTGACCGCTAGTATTCCCGAAGAATTAGAACCAGAAATTAGATTAGGATTGCAGGAAGCTTTAGTTAATGCCGCTAAACACGGCAATCATCTCGATCCCAGCAAAACCGTGGTTGTTCAATTTTCCAGCAGTAAAGACGAGTATTCTTGGGTAATTACCGACGAAGGTTGTGGATTTACGCCAGGTTGTCACCATCATGGCTGTAGTTGCGATTGCCCCAATTTTCCCCCTGAAGAAGCGGAAAATGGCCGAGGACTGTGTATGTTATATCAAATCTTCGACCAAGTTCACTGGAATCAACAAGGAACCCAACTGAAACTTTGTAAACAAATTAAACAGGAACGCTGGTTGAATTAATGACCATGACCGTGAGAAGGACAGGGAGGAGCAGAAATCGAGCGATCGAGCCAGCCTGTAGCCTGTTGTAGCCGAGGAAGTGCTTCTTCTGGCTGATTATCTAATAAAAACACCAAAGCCGTCCCCAATTGTTCAGCAGCCCGAGCATTACGATTGGCCTTCAGACGATGCCAGTCAATTGGTGCGATCGCCAAACGTTCCGCCAAAATCCGCGCCAATTCCAGGGTAGATAGATCATCAATAGTCTGAGATGAGGAAGAGACAGGGGATGGAATCATAATCAAAAGGTTTCGTAAAACCGTAAAATCGTCTATAACTATAGTTTAGACGCAGGCAATCGGATCGAGTCCATGTCCTTAGAAGAAAACCCATACCCTAACGATGAATCGGCAGAATTTACCCAAGCAATTGCAGAAGTCGAAGCGGCGATCGCAACACTAAAAGACCGTTATCGACAGATCAACGAAGCAGAACAGCAAAAAAAAGACCTAGAAGCACAATTTAGTCAAATAAAACCCCAATGGCGGGAAAATCCCCTACCTGAACTAGAAAAGGAATTGGTACAAATTCGCGAACAGATTCAAGAATTAGAGGTAATTTTAGAAAGCAATTTGCTTAAAGAAGGGGAATTAAAGCGCCTATTCTGGGAAGGAATCCGTCGCGGACTGCTGGGGGAAGTTTTTTGGCAAATTGTCCGCTTTGGTGGTATTGGAGTCTTACTGGGTTGGATTCTGCGATCCTGCACCGGGTGATTAGCTGCACCGGAAGTGGGGTGTGGGGTGTTGGGGTGATGGGGTTTTAGTTGAAATTCCCCCACTTCCCCCACTTCCCCCATTTCCCCACTTCCCCACTTCCCCCATTTCCCCCATCTTTCTATTTCGGTAAAATTCGGCCAATAGTGCGATTTTCCGGGGTAAAAGTTTCTTTAGCCACCCGTTGGATATCGGCTGCCGTGACAGCATTATAAGCATCTAATTGGGCGAATAAATTACGCCAATCGCCGGTTTTTACCTCGTATTCAATCAAGGATCGCGCCATGCCCATGTTAGAATCAAGACCTCTTAATAGGGCTGCCCGTAGTTGATTTTTAACCCGTTCTAATTCCTGTTCCGAAACCGGTTCATTTTTCAATCTTTCCAACTCCAAATTCAAACCCTGCGCTACTTCCTCTAGGCTGACATTAGGAGCGCTCAGAGCATAGAATAACAGCAAATTCGGGTATTTATCCCCCGGAAAGCCGTTAAATCCCTGGGCAGCGAGGGCAAGTTGTTTGTCCTCCACTAAAGCTTTATACAGTCGCGAAGTTCTTCCTTCACTCATTAAAGTGGCGATAACCTCGTAAACCGCATGATCGGGATGATTGAGGGCGGGACGATGGTATCCTTCTAAATACCAAGGCTGCGAGGCTAATTTTAGGGTAATTTCCTTTGTTTTGGTTTGGTTCGGTTCCACTACCGTCACCTGTGGGGGTTTCGGTTTAGCGGGAAAACGACCAAAATAAACTTTAGCTAACTGTTTGACCTGTTCTGGGTCCACATCTCCGGCGATAGCTATGGTTAAATTACTGGCAGCATAAAATTTATCGAAAAAGTTTTGGATATCTGAGGGTTCCAGATTGCGAATATCTCGATCGTAGCCGATAACGGGACGTTTGTAGGGATGGACAGTATAAGCTTGATCGAGAAAAGCTTCGATTAATAAACCTAGGGGGCTATTATCCGTCCGCATCCGTCTTTCTTCCAGAATTACGTCTTTTTCTTTGTAAAATTCCCGTTGGAAGACCGGTTCTAAAAATCGTTCCGATTCCAAAGACATCCACAATTCCAATTTATTCGACGGGAAACTGTAAAAATAGCTAGTTGCATCGCTGGAAGTGGTGGCATTTAAACCGACTCCCCCCTGAGTTTCGACGATTTGCCCGTATTCGTTGCGTTGGACGAATTTCTCGGACTCTGCCTTAGTTTTTTGAAATTCTTCCGTTAATTTAGCCACTTCTGCGCTTTTACCCGCTTTTTTGGCCGCTTGTAGTTCTTTGTCTATAGCTTCAAGGCGATCGAGGACTTTTTTCTCGCTAAGATAATCGCTAGTACCGATGGTTTTTGTGCCTTTAAAGGCTAAATGTTCCAAAAAGTGGGCAACTCCTGTTTTACCGTCCGGTTCATCGGCACCTCCCACATCCGCATAGGTGACAAAGGAAATAACTGGGGCATCGCGATTTTCTAGGATAATAAATTTTAGTCCGTTGTCGAGGCGAAATTCGGTAATTTTTTGTTGAAATTGCTTAAGGTAGGGGGTAATCGATTGTACATCGGCTGGTTGCTCTTTTGCTTGGGCAAGAAGGGGTGAGAAACTCCCAAAACTCCAAAACACAAGAAAAGCGACCCAAAAGCCGATTACAGCCCGATAATGGGGGTTATTTTTAATGATCATAGATAGTTTTATCAGGTATCGTGGGAGCGAGAGATCGATCGCTCTGTTCGATCTTAGCAGTCGATTGTTAGGAGAGGGGGAGTGGGAATTATGAATTATGAATTATAAATTATGAATTGGGAAGTGGGGAAGTGGGGAAGTGGCAATGGGGGCTTTTCAGTAAACAGTAAACAGTAAACAGTTAAGCTAAGACGCATTTAAACCGCTTATTCTTAGATTAGCTGAACCTCCCCCAATCCCTTTACTGTTGCCTTTTGCCTCTTGCCTTTTGCCTCGTCTCAACAAGCAATTTAAATTACGAACAGCTTAGGGACTTGCGTGGGAATAATATCCCAATCGATCGGAGGGCGCAAGCTTTGCGCCCCTACAGTAACGGATTTTGCCCACAATGTAGGGGCGAACTGCGTTCGCCCAAAAGGTACATTATCAAAGCGCAAGTCCCTTATCAGTTATCATTTCATTGTTTACTGTTCACTGTATCTCAACAGTAGAAGAATTTCTATAACATCGTCAAGTTTATTACTGTTTGGGGGACTATCACTGCCCATCTAAAATGCCTCTGAGGGGGTTGCGGGCTTTTTCTTCTAATTCTTTACCTCGCACCCAAAGGACAGTACAAAATCCTAAGATAACTAGCCAAAATAGGGATATTGATTGCCATTCCCAAGATAGGCGATGATACAGAGCAAAAGAGGTAAACCCAAATACAATGGGAAACCAACAAAAATAGGGAAAAGCTAATATCGACAAGAATCGCACCCATCCTAAATCTGTTTCTTCTTTAGCCAGATACCAAATTCCCAAACCATAGCCAATAGCCGCAACCCCAGCCACAGCCACAGCCACAGCCACATCCCCAACCGCAACCCCAGCCCCAGCCCAAGCCGCAACCACAGCCAAAGCCACAGCCACAGCCACACCCACAACCCCAGCCCAAGCCCCAGCCCAAGCCCCAGCCCCAGCCACAGTCACAGGCACAGCCACAGCCACAGCCCCAGCCACAGCCCCATCCACAGCCAAAGCCACAGCCACAGCCATAGTCCCAACCCAAGCCGCACCCGCAGCCCAAGCCCCAGCCCCATCCACAGCCCAAGCCCCAGCCCCAGCCGCAGCCACAGCCCCAGCCGCAGCCCCAGCCGCAGCCCCAGCCGCAGCCACAGCCACAGCCCAAGCCCAAGCCGCAGCCTCAGCCGCCCCACCCACAGCCCAAGCCCAAGCCGCAGCCACAGCCGCCCCACCCACAGCCACAGCCGCAACCACAGCCATAGCCCCAACCACAGCCTCATACAAAGCTGTTATTCCTTCCCAAACTAGGTTTTTTCTGAGTAGTCGATACCATTCTCGGCAAAACGTCCAGGGTCCCAGTAAGCCCAATTGCATCAATAAAGTTGGCTCTGATTTATCTTTTTCGGCTTGAAATTCTCGCCATAAAACTATCAAAAAAGACAGCACAATAGCAATTGTGATTGCCATCAAGCCATTAACCCAACTTTCTAGCTGACTGAGCATAATGGCGAATATTTCAATTATAGATCCAAGAGAAAGCAAGAAGACAACAGTTAAAACAATTAGATATTCTCGGCTTTTTTTAAACTCGTATTCTATTTTTTCAAAAAGATTGCGCCAGTCGTTTCTTGTGGGTAGGCGGTAGTTGATTAAGCGAGACAGTAAGGCAAATTGTAATTCAGGTGTCAGACTCTTAAATAAATATAACCAACGCTGGTTTGGAGTAATTTCACTTAAAACTCGATCAACAAACTCTATTTTAGCAGCTAAATTGAAGTCAAGTAAATAAAGTGATTCAATTTTGTTTTTCAAAGAACTTAATTGAGTTAGATTAATTTCATTTTGTAACTGAATCGCACATAAAGGAATGACTAACCGAGGATCGACTTCAAAAGTGATTTTAGGAATATCATCAGCAGAGCTTTCAATAATTGCAGCAGCAACTTTCTTGACAGTAGCAGAGAACTGAAAATTGCTTGAATTTTCAAAAGGTTGCCAAATCCAATTTAAGTCCGTTTCGATTACCTCTTGTGGCTGGCGCTTTTGTTTAACGGCTCGATTTTTTAGTCGGCGAATGAATCTGAATAGCATTAGTTTTCCTTTATGATAGAGTGCGATTGCGTTCAGCTTGACTATCTTCTAACTGCTTCAACAGTGCTGCAAGTCGAAAACTTACTTTTCCGCTTAAGTTCGGATCTTCCTGCAATCTTTCAAGTGCCTCAGCCGCTTCTGGTATGGCAATTTTAACTAGATCATCCATTGCTTCTATAGAGCCTTTTCGAGCTAAAGATTCTAGTTGATTGACTGCTAAACCTCCCATTCTGATCAACGCTTCTCGCACTTCTATAAAATGGGGTTGATTGGGATCATAGTAAATAACTAATTTTTCTACTGCTTGAGGCAAATTAGTGGCGGATAAGGCTTGAGCCGCTGCTTTTTGACTGGCTGAATCATCTAAACTAGCAACTAAAAAATCAAATAATGCTTTCCCTCTAGGACGAAAATCGGCGGCGACTGAGCCAAAAGCACTACAAATTGATTCATCGGTTCTCAATTGTGTCTTAAAATAATCTATAATCTCCTGAGCAACTTCTGGTTTTACTTCTTGAGCATCTGCTAGACATTCAAATGCTGTCAGTGCATCTTGTTGATATACCGCCGTAATTAAATCCGTACTATTGTTTGCCAATCCACACCATAACTTGACAATTTCTAGCCAGTCGCTAGGAGCATTTTGCCATTTTTGAATTAATTCATCTTGTCTGTTTGTTAAAGCTGCTGCTACGAAATATTCTTGTAGAGTGAGATGAGGAAAATAATAACGCTGTCCGCCATCAATGCGAAGCAATAATCCACTGCGTTTGACGATTTCATCAACGATAGAATTAGCATCTTTAGCCTCTAGATTTAATGAAGGTAAGACTTGTTTAACTTGTTCCCATACTTCAGAATCAAGAAGACTGCGGCGATCTTGCTGTTGTCGATTAGCGCTATTCTGAGCATAGAGTGCTAAATGTTGCAGAACTCGCCGCTTGTTGACACCACTATATTGATTAGAGATATTTCTTTCTTGATCGCGCAATTCTAATAAAACATTAGTAGCTTGAGTGTAAAATTCGGCTCGCGAATGAGGTAAAACGAAGGGAGTATCCGTATAGAGATAGGCGATGATTGTTAACAGTAGGGGATTCCGCGCCAGTGCCATAATTTTCGGTTTAGCTCGCAAGTTTTGAATCAATTGTTCTACTGATTTCTCCGGCGGCATTTCCGACTTCCACGCTTGCAAAAAGAGGCGCATTTGTTGGTCACTAAATTCGTCAATCTCTAAAGTTTCCTCGGTATTATCGACAAACTCATTATGATAAACAGCCGTCCGACAGGTAATAATTACTCGACATTTTTTATAATTTTCTAATTCTAAAAAGTCCTTAAGACACCGAACAACAGAAGAGCGAACGCCACTACTAACCTCATCTAACCCATCTAAAAGCAGCAGCAAACGTCCGTCTTTTAAACCTTGAGAGATGAAACGATTAGCTTTGGGAAAATTATGGCGATCGCAAGCTGCTACTAAATGTTGTTCTAACTTTTCTACTGTCAAATTAGCGTCATTGAGCCGATTTAATTCTAGTAAAATTGGCACGGGACGATCCGATAAATTTTTGAATCGTCCTTCTGAATAGGAAAGTGCTAGATATTTTAATAACATCGACTTCCCCGAACCAGGCGCACCTTTAACCACTAAGCGGCGGTATTTTTGCACCGCATTTTCTGCTTCAATCAAAGAGCGATCGCTCGCTTTAAAAGCTAAAGAAACATAAATCTCCCGCATTTCTAGGGGACGATGAGGACGAAAAGGTATATTAAGTTTTTGATATTTATCAATTAATGCTTGTCGATACTTTTTAAGAGCAATATTTTCAAATAAGGGTGTTCCAGCGAAGGTTTTATAAATCCATTTACTAATCGCTTCTAAAGACTGATTGAGCCATTTTTTTAAGGTATCACTAATAACAGTCCCCAAAATACCACCCAAAACAAGAATAACAATCACAGGTATCCAGGCAGGATATTTATTAGTATCATATTGTTGTTCATAGATATCCCATAATTCATCCTGTGGAAAACAAGAAGCTTGAGAATTTGCCTCTTTATACAAATTTAAAATATCACTACTTGTCTTTTTCTTTTTATCAGTATTGAAAAAATTCAAACGGTCAGCTTCTGCATCTTTTTTTGCCCGATTTTGAATATCTCCCCTAAGTTGGTTACAGGGATTAGGTGCAGGAAGCTTTTTAGTAGAAACAGGCAAAATTGTCCCCCACGCGACTGAAATTGCCAGCGCTAGGACAAAAATCATCAATAACTGCTGCTTTTTCCAGTGAATAAACTTCATTGTCTGTACCGTTTCTTTGCCTTTTTCCCACATCCTGGCTACCAACATAACACTGATTTATACAGTATAGGCTACATATAAGGAGATGCACTCATGCACGAGGGGGAATAAATAACCAGTTTTTAATAACCAGATTCAGTATGATAACTGAAAACTCACATCTGATAACTGATAACTGATAACTGATAACTGATGACTGATAACTGATAAGTAGCTGGTTATAATTAAATTAAAAATGGATTTTAGGTTCGATCCCCCCTGCCCCCCTTGATAAGGGGGGTGCCGATAGGCGGGGGGATCTGACAACTTTTAACGCCTACCTACTTAACTGACTCCCGACTCCTGACTTTTAGACAAAAAATCTCTCCCTAAAGAGGAGAGAAGTCAAAAAAAGCACGAATAACAATGGGGGGGAGGCAGTTTTTATAGGTCGCCACCACGAAAAGCTAGTAGGAAAATGACAAAGGGGCCAGCTAACATGATTAGCGCCACGAAGGTGAGTTGAAAAATGGGTTCTAAATTGAGAGCCGCAAATAATTCCATGATGTCTCCTAACCTGTTTACAATGATTTAAAAGGCTAATCTGGTCAAAACCATTGTCTCTGGTCAAAACCATTGTCTATCATACAGGGGATGATTCGCTGGTTTTCCTGATTCGATACAAAAATACATAAAGTTTTGTTGCAATTCTGAATTTTCCCGCTTTCCTATTTCCTTCCCACCGAGGGACCATCTCAATGTTCAACTCTCTGACCACATCTCCCGACTCGTTAACCCAGATTTATACTGGTTTTCAGGCACTCTCGGATCCCCTGCGACTGCAAATTTTGCAACTGTTGCGACATCAGGAATTATGCGTCTGTGAATTGCGCGATCATCTCGATATCGCACAATCTAAATTATCTTTTCACCTAAAAACGCTAAAAGAAGCTAATTTAGTCCGCAGTCGTCAAGAGGGTCGTTGGATCTACTACAGCCTGAATCTATCTCAATTTCTTCTCCTAGAAGAATATCTATCCGAATATCGTCGTTTTAGTTCCCTCGTCCCCGCTCGTTTCTGCGAGGAAAATAAGTAACCAATCAAGATTTTTAGAAATATTAAAGCTTTATAACTAGCTTTTCCTCTTGACATATCAACTTTTTTTGAAATAATAAAGGTGGATTACCCAATCTCCCATTATTCTCTTTCCACCTTTGTGCGATGACTAATCAAATCAATCCTAAAGCCGCCAAAGCTGGCGGTAGCCTTAGTATTTTTGAAAAATACCTTACCCTTTGGGTTATTTTCTGTATTTTGGCGGGAATTGCCCTCGGTCGGTTATTTCCGGACGTAGCGCGGACTTTAGATGCCATGAGTATCTATAACGTTTCTATTCCGATCGCCATCTGTCTTTTCTTCATGATGTATCCGATCATGGTTAAGATCGACTTTTCTCAAGCTCTCCGGGCTGCCCGTACTCCCAAACCAGTTATTTTAACTTTAGTGGTTAATTGGCTGATCAAACCCTTTACCATGGTGGCGCTGGCTCAATTTTTTCTCGGCTGGCTGTTTCTGCCTTGGTTGAGTCAAACGGAGATTATCCGAGGACAGACGGTAAGTTTAGCTAGTTCCTACACTGCTGGAGCTATTTTACTAGGAATTGCTCCCTGTACGGCCATGGTTTTGATGTGGGGCTATCTTTCCTACAGTAACCAGGGTCATACCCTAATTATGGTAGCAGTCAATTCCCTAGCGATGCTTTTTCTCTACGCTCCTCTAGGTAAATGGTTACTGGCAGCTAATAATTTTGTAGTCCCCTGGCAGACCATTGTTTTTTCTGTGTTAATCTACGTTGGTTTACCGCTTATTGCCGGTATCTATAGCCGTCACTGGATTTTTAAACATAAAGGACGCGCCTGGTTTGAATCGCGTTTTCTTCACTATCTCAGTCCTGTGGCAATCACTGCCTTATTGTTAACCTTAATCCTCCTCTTTGCTTTCAAAGGCGATTTAATTGTTAGTAATCCCCTGCATATTTTCCTGATTGCTATTCCCCTGTTTATTCAAACTAATCTGATTTTTTTACTTAGTTATGTGGCCGCTCTCAAACTCAATTTAGTTTACGAAGATGCGGCTCCCGCTGCTTTAATTGGTGCTAGTAATCATTTTGAGGTAGCGATCGCCACTGCCGTGATGTTATTCGGATTGAATTCGGGGGCTGCTTTAGCGACAGTAGTGGGGGTATTGATTGAAGTACCTGTGATGTTAATGTTGGTAGAATTCTGTAAAAAAACCGCCTTTTGGTTTCCCAGAGATCCAGAAAAAGCCACCCTTCTTGATCCTCGTTGCTTGAGTTCTTATAAATAATTATTCACCATGATCCAATCGACTCACAAACCAAGAATTCTTTTTCTGTATGGCTCTTTGCGGCCACGTTCCTACAGTCGTTTATTAGCAGAAGAAGCGGCCAGAATTATCACTGAATATGGGGCAGAAGTGCGCTTTTTTGATCCCCGTGAATTGCCGATTTATGGCAGTGTTCCCGATACTCATGCCAAGGTGCAAGAATTACGAGAATTAAGTCAATGGTCTGAGGGTCAAGTCTGGTCATCTCCCGAACTTCACGGCAATATTAGCGGCATTATCAAAAACCAAATTGATTGGATTCCCTTGAGTATTGGTGCGGTTAGACCTACCCAAGGCCGCACCTTAGCAGTTATGCAAGTAAGCGGAGGTTCCCAATCTTTTAACGCAGTTAATACCCTGCGAATTCTTGGTCGTTGGATGCGAATGTTTACTATTCCTAATCAATCTTCGGTGGCTAAAGCTTATCAGGAGTTTAACGAGGATGGCACGATGAAAGATTCCCCCTATCGAGATCGAGTTATTGATGTAATGGAGGAACTTTATAAGTTTACCATTCTCCTGCGAGATCAGGTAGATTATCTGACTGATCGCTATAGTGAAAGGAAGGAAAAAGAGAAAAAACGGTGTTAGGGGTTGGGTGTTGGGGAAGATGTTTCTTAATCCCTATCCCCCCATTTCCCTATTTCCCTATTTCCCCATTTCCCTATTTCCCTATTTCCCTATTTCCCTATTTCCCTATTTCCCTATCCCCTAATTAAATTTCTAGGAGTTAAAATCATGAAAAAAGTTATGTTTGCCTGTAGAAAAAATTCCTGTCGTTCCCAAATCGCCGAAGGTTTTGCTAAAACTTTAGGCGCGGGTAAAATTGCTGTCACCAGTTCCGGATTAGAAGCGGCCAAAGTTCACCCCGGAGCAATCGAAGTTATGGGGGAAATTGGTATCGATATTACTGACCAAACTTCCAAATCAATTAGGGATTTTAATCCTGAAGATTACGATGCCGTTATCTCCCTATGTGGTTGCGGTGTCAATCTGCCGGAAGGATGGATTTTACAGGAAATTTTCGAGGATTGGCTAATTGATGATCCCGATGGTCAACCCATCGAAACTTTTCGCCGAGTTCGCGATGAAATTAAGGCTAAAGTTATTGGATTAATCGAGCAGTTAAGTTAATTTTCCCAAAAAATTTTCGGCTCTTCTCTCTGTCCTTTGTGCCTTTGTGGTTTCTCCCCAAGAGGGTCTTTTTTCCAGTCTATCCCTTGGGGGAGAAAAATAATAAGGGGAACCACAGTTGATGAAGAATATCTTCATTAATCCGACGCACGGCTAACCATTCCAACATATTGGAACGATGGCAGGTGGCTACAGTGATGGCACTGATATCATCTTCTTCCGCTGCCGTCAAAACTTCTAATACAGGTGTTCCTTGTCGCACTTGGCTCTGTACTTGCAAACCGAGTTTTTCTAGTCGCGCTTGCACCGATTCTAATTCCCGACGGGCATCATTTAAACGAGATTCGGTGACACTGGGATCGCGACTGATATTTTCCACTACCCGGACGAGGAGACATTGCTCAAAAGAGCCGGGGGCGCGGGTTTGGGCGTATTTTTCCATCTGTTCAATTAGATAAATCGCGTCGGGACTGCCATCGTAGGGAATTAATAAATGTTTCCAGAGATGCTGACAGCGCAAGGCCAATTCATCGCGAGTATAAACTGATAATAATTGCGGTCGGAAAATCAGCAGCGGAATATCGGTAATACCTGCGATCGCTAAACTGGTACTACCGAATAATTTTTCTTGGACAGCACCGCGCATGGGATTGCCCATCAAAATCACGTCAATAGAGTGATGCGCGAGGATTTCCCGCACGGCATCCACGGGACGACGGTTAGAGATTTCGACAATAACTGTCATGCCGTCGGGAATATTTGCTAAAGCTGGGGATAATTTTTCTTTAGCCGCATCAATTTTTCCTTGATCTACGGCAGCTAGGGTGGGTTGTTCCCAAACCGGAATACTGTGGAGGAAGATAACTTGTTTTAAGCCGCTTAGGGCTAAGTGTGGCACACAATGGACAAGACGATGGAGACCATCGAAAAGATCTGTACAGATCAAAGCGCGCTCGAACATAAATTAACCCCTAGCAATTCGGTTATCCTTCCCTAAGAATAGCTAAAAAGGTGAAGAAATGCGCCCCGCATCCCTAGCTCGTTTCCGGAGAAACCCAGCCGGAGAAAGAGGTCGCCCGCAGGGGTGAAATGAGTTACTGGGGGGCCCAGGGATTAGAATCTAGACCCCACTGGTGTTTGAGAAAAGCTTTGTACATATTTTCCCTGACCATCATTTGTTCGTAGAGCTTGATCAGGAAATCCTGCGCTTGCTCCTGACTCATTTTTTCTACCTGAGTCTGAAAAGAACGAATGTTGAACTGTTGTTCTAAGGAAAGTTCGATCGGTTGAGACATGGTGTTCCTCCTCAATGAAGACAGTGGTTGATAACAAGCGAGATGGGTGATTGGTATCACCTTTTTTAACTAATGTAACAAATACTTGACAAAGTGTCAATGTATCTGTAAAGAGGGTTTTGCTTTTTTCCTCCCGTTAGCTAGGATACCCCGCCGCCAAAAGGAAAGAAGCATATAATGATACATTTAGCAAGAGTTTTCATAAAATTTTGCTTACTGTGAACAAATACTTAAGTAGTTATACTTAGGCAGCCCAGAGCGAGAGAAAATATTTGACAAATTGTGTAAACATTCTGTAATAATCGAAAAGAGCGACATAAATCGGGTAAGTTGAATGGTTAGGCCTGTTAAAAGCTAAAAACGTAACCCCTAGATTCCGTCCCTCTCGTTGAAATCGTTAAGGATAGTCAAAATTGACGGCCACAGCCGCTATCGTGCAGAAACTACAAGCTTATCGCTGGGAAACATCCTCCTTAGCTCTGTTTGCCTTAAAAAAATCAGCATACAGGCACGGAATGTCGCACAAGTTTTTACATCACCCTATACTTGGAGGAATCCATCATGTCCGTTCGTCTATACGTTGGTAATTTGCCCAAAGAATCCGTCGAGCGCGAAAAATTACAGGCGCTTTTTGCCGATGAAGGGGATACGATCACCACTAAAGTCATCAAAGATCGCAAAACTGGCAAATGTCGCGGTTTTGCCTTCGTTACCGTCCCTAGCGATGAACTAGCTGACCAGTTTATCGAAAAATACAACGGACAATCCTTCATGGAAAACCCGATCAAGATCGAGAAGGCTCTCCCCCGCAGCAAGGGAGGTAAAGAAGAAGGAGAAGAAGCAGAAGGCACGGAGGCCAGCGTAGAAACCCCGGAAAAAGTCGAAAGACCGACTCCGAAACCGACGACGGCAGCACCGCGCAAATCCAGTAGTGGTGGTGGCGGCAAAAAACGCAAGGCTGAACGGGGTAGCAGCAGTACCCCGAAAGTTACCGGTGATGGTGACGCTTTACAGCCAGATCCCCGTTGGGCCAATGAATTGGCTAAACTCAAGGAAATGTTAGCAGCTCAGGCCACTAATCCCTAATTCCATTGACAAGAGGGCAAGGGATAGCCGATAACTAAGAGGTTCAAAACATCGCTTTTAGGAATGTGCATCATGACAGCAATCGATCCGGTCATTCTTATGAAACAGGAGGTCGGTAAGGCCGCCGCTAATCTAGTTCAATCTAATTCGGTCGTGGGATTGGGAACTGGTTCAACGACGGCCTACGCGATCGAATATCTGGGTGCTAGACTGCAAAGCGGGGAAATCAGCAATATTGTCGGGGTTCCTACTTCTTTTCAAGCGCAAGTTTTGGCTAGGAAGTACGGAATTCCCCTCACTACCCTCGATGTCATCGTGAAGATGGATATCGCTATCGATGGGGCCGATGAGGTGGATCCCCAGAAAAACCTGATTAAAGGTGGCGGTGCTGCCCATACTCAGGAGAAAATTGTCGATAGTCTCGCCGATATTTTCGTCGTGGTAGTGGATGGCAATAAGCTGGTGGATAAGTTGGGATCGACTTTTCTTTTGCCGGTGGAAGTGTTACCCATGGCCATGACTCCAGTTATGCTGAAATTAGAGGCCCTGGGTGGTAAACCTTCCCTGCGCATGGGAGTGAAAAAAGCCGGCCCCGTGGTGACAGATCAAGGCAATTTAGTTATCGATGTTAAATTTGATAGTATCGATGATCCGGCTGATTTGGAAAGAACTATTAATAATATGCCGGGGGTTTTAGAAAATGGTTTATTTGTCGGGGTTGCCGATCTGATTCTCGTCGGTGAAATTATCGACGGTAAGCCGGTAGTCCGCGAGATTAGGTAGGATTAATTATTCTTAATCTAATAGTGAAACAGGCCGCAGGCCTGTTTTGTTATTATGGGTATATACAGACAAAGAAAAAAGTCAAGGACGTTTTACCAGACCCATCGTTAGGGGGAATCGAGCAATTTTGGCTCAAATAATATTTGCTTTTAGCTAATAACAAATCTCTAGCTATTGCCAGAAGTCAATACCTTCGAGAGTTAACCCTCAGAATCGGAATTACCTGAAGCTAGGCAAGGGAGGTGATGTCGAGATGATTACACGAGATATCCCCAAAAGCGACAACCCAATCACGGTCTGCTTTTCTCATCTATACTAATAAAAATAGTTCGATAGCTGAACTGTATGTCTTTCGTTACTAATTCAATTTCATCGAAAAACTATGGGAGAATTAGAATCATTTCTATTCGAGTAAATCCCTTGACTAGAAAAGTTTTCAGCTTCGATATAATGATATAAGATATAATGGGAGCATCTTACCTTTGTAACCCTTAAATCAGGTTTTTATGTCAAGCTATTTTGAAAGCCTTGCTAGAAAACAGTTTTAGGGATAAGTATAATTACTCACTTGCATAAATGAGATGCTCCCCGATATAGTATTATGTAGATTTCTATTATGAGTTACCTATATGAACACAAATAACGACCGAAAACACCTAAGATTATTGTCAATATTTCATTACATTGTGGGAGGAGTAATTGCTTTTTTCTCTCTTATTTTCTTGGGTCATTTTTTTATAGGAATAAGCATGATTACCTCCCCTGAATCATTCCCGATGGAGCCGTCGGGAGAGTTACCCCCCAAAGCATTTGGATATCTATTCGCCGCTCTAGGTGCAACAACAGTACTGCTAGGAGAAGCTTTAGCGATTTCTGCGATTTTTTCGGGTCGATTTCTCAGCCGTCACAAGAAATACTGGTTTTCTTTTGTGATAGCTTGCATCCTCTGCTTGTTCACCCCGTTGGGTACAATTCTCGGAGTCTTCACAATTATCGTCCTTTCCCGCCAATCGGTTAAGGAGCTATACGGACTTTCTAACAGCAACAATTTAGCCAGCAATCAGGATGACCGCGATTGACAGCAATGGTCTGTAAATAAAGGTTCATAAGTTTGAGATCGTATTATGGTAAGAATCTACTATCCGAGAAATCTTTAATTTTGACACCTTACAATTTTTTGGGCAGAACCATGGTTGGTACTTAGAAGCTAGTGGTGAATGGTTAGTAATTTATAAATTAAACCAAACAATTAAACCAGAAGATATGAGAAATTTTCTAGAGCAAACTACCGAGATATCGCAGCTATTTACTGAATGAGTAGCTTTAGTTTATAGTTAAACTGCTGAGGTGACTAGAGAGTGAAGAGATAGGGAGAAAAACCTGATAACTGATAACTGAATAGGGCTGAAGGCTGGTGGCTATAGGCTAATAAAAAATATGTCCATTTTTGACAGAAAATATCTGGGAAGATTGCAACCAGCGAGACTCAAAAGAACTGAGATGAGTGGTGGTAATTAAAGTTTGAAAACGGTCTTCGATCGCATCTAATAATTGATTTTGTCGTTCGATATCTAATTCGGCTAAAACATCATCGAGGAGTAGTAGAGGAGGTTCCCCGATAATCTGCTCTAGTAACTGTAATTCCGCTAATTTCAAGGCTAAAACTAAGGTTCTTTGTTGTCCTTGGGAACCGTAGGATTTAGCGGGGTTTTGGTTAATTAAAAAATCCACTTCATCCCGGTGGGGACCGACTACCGATGTCCCTAGTTGTTTCTCTGCCAAACGACGGGTTTCAATCTTATCTAAAAAAGCCCTTTGTACCTCATTGACATCATCTTCTAGCCAAGGCACATTGGGAACATATTGTAATTCTAAAAATTCCGTTTTTCCGCTAATACTTTCGTGCCATTTTTGGGCTAAAGGAATTAATCTTTGCAGGACTCGCGCTCTTCTTCTCGTTACTCTTGAACCTGTTTCTGCTAATTGTAAATCCCAGAGTTTTAGTTGGGATAAATCCGCATAAACTTTTCCCTCTAATTCCTGTTTACGAATCTCTTTTAAGAGAGCATTTCTTTGTCGTAAAACCTGATTATATTGCTGTAAAATATGAACGTATAGGGGTTCTAATTGAATTAATAAAGTATCTAACCAATCTCGGCGAGCTTCCGGACCACCGCGCACTAAATCCAGATCGAGACTAGAAAATTGTACCGCATTAATCACGCCCAAAAAATCGAGATGACGGCGCAGGGGTTGACGATCACGGATCACGGTGCGACGACCGGAAGAACGGAGAATTAAACTTAATTCTGATGCTCCATAAAGACGATTAACCCTAGCAAAAATTCTCGCCTCCGAGTCCGATTCTAGCACCAGATCCCGATCCTTGCTGACTCGATGGCTCTTGAGAGTGGCCAAAAGTTCGATCGCTTCTAGTAAATTAGATTTTCCCTGAGCATTATTGCCCAATAATATTGTTTTTTTGGACTCGAATTTTAGCACCTGTTCGGCATAATTTCTAAAACTGTGAAGGTGCAGGTGTTCTAGATACATTGCAAGTTGGGGGTTGGGGAATTATGAAGTGGGAAGTGGGAAGTGGGGAGAAAACAGCTGATAACTGATAACTGATAACTGATCATGGCAGCGGTTGAGGGTTAAGTGAATTTGCTATAATTCCCCTTGACAATCAGTATTTTATAGTACCTTGAAGATTCCCTTTTTGCCTTTAAAACAGATTGAAAGTCTGTCTAAGCTGGCTTTGATTGCTATACTCGCTTTTGATGCTTCTGTCTCCCTTGCAGGACAATTTCCCGATGGCAGAATATTTTTTGAGAGTTCTCCCACTCTAGTTAATTTCTTCGCTACTTTCCAATCCGTGCGTGCTTGGGGAGCAAAATACTATCTTACCATCGCTCTACCGCCGTCTCTCGGGGCGCCCTTGGGTAAAGTAACCATACAACAGCAGCCTAATATTCAAACTATTGCTTTTCTTCTCGATCAAACCTTTGCTTTTCTTGGCGATCGCAATCAGCGAGGAGAAAAATTAACCCTAAAATCCACTACTTTTGACCCCAAGACTCAGACGATCACGGTCATTTTTGATCCTCCTGTCCCCCCCGGTAATACCGTTTCCATCGGTCTGAAACCAGTACGAAATCCCGATTATGGTGGTGTCTATCAGTTTGGAATTACTGCTTATCCCCCCGGGGAGAATTCTCCCGGATTATATCTAGGCGTCGGACGTTTAGCAATTTATGAGGCTGGCGATCGCTGGTAGGCTGTTCCGCGTCTAAACACAGTAAACAGTGAGCAGTAATCAGTGAGCAGTAAATATGAGATGACTGCTCTAACTTTCCCCTCTGAGTTTTAGAAAAATTTAACCTTATTCAATCCATGAACATCTGTTCAGATGTTATACTAAAGTCAGTAAAGAAGTTCCGAGGTAGTAACCATGATCGCTGTCACCACCATGAAATGTGCTTGTCAATCCTGTAAGTGTGTAGTATCGATCGCCGATGCCATCAAAAAAAACGATCAATACTACTGTTGCCAAGCTTGTGCCGATGGTCACGTTAAAGGGAAAGGCGGTGGACACCCGGGCTGTTGTTGCAGTCAAATTTAGTTATTGGGGAGAAGGGGACAAGTATCGGTATGGAAGATTCGATCGATACCTCCCTTTCTCAACTTTCCCTTAATAACCGCTCGGGAAAAAATATGGCCCTAGAGAAAATAGCACCGGTTTGTGGGGAATCCCATCACCAAGAGGCGAAATTCCAGCACTTGCAGGGATTAGAACTAGAAGGCTAATTGCATTCGCCTCACCCAATATGTTCCCAGACAATATGTTACCAGAGGAGACGAATGGCGATCGCCTAAGTGGTCATCTGAAGCACATTCTGGTAAATACTGAACGGTTATCATTGAGAGGTAATATTAATTTGAATGAGGTTTTACGGTTATGACATTAGCAAAACTTATTTATCGGGGGGGGATAAGAATTGCTTATCCAAGATAGCGATCACATCCTCTGTTTTAGCTGTTAGTACCTTCGTGATTGTACCTGTTAACGCTTCTAACGTCACCTTGAACTTTAATACCTTACCAAGTTCACAAGGATGGACGTATTTGGTAGATGGTAATACAGCAACGGAGACAGATGTGTTTTCTATCAGTAACGGTGTCCTCACTCAAAATACATTAGGATCAGGTGATGGTGTTAACGGCTATAGGTTAGCGAATGTCGTTGACACGACTCAGCCTTTTACCTTATCTTGGCGATCACGAGTGCTTCAAGATGAATTTGTACTAAATCCTCAAAATTTCTTTGGTTTGGGATTAAGCATCAATAGTTCATCACAACGTTTTACGGTTGGGTTTGGGACTGACGCAATCGGCATTTCAGCATTTCAAATACTGCCAGGATCATTTAACAATACCGTGTTTCATAATTATCGCTTGGAAGGTTCATTTAACAGCGGAAACGCTCAATTATACATTGACGACCTACCGATTGCCACTTTAGCCCTTTTGAGTGGAGTTACCCCAAATGCTTCCGACGGACTTTTCTTTGGGGATGCAACAGGTTACACTAATGCACTAGCGGAGATAAGCAGTTATAGTTTTATACAGGGTACTCTTCCCGGATCAGTTCCCGAACCTTCATCAATTCTAGGGTTACTGAGTTTAGGAGTATTAGGAATAGGTGCAGCCTTAAACCGAAAACTATAACCCCTAAATTATCATCGGCAAAAGTTCCCTGACTTCCTTGTACATTTAAAGTCAGGGATTAAGCGTTTGCTTGACATAAATGTATATCTCGACAACCCCAGAGTCTTATGATTTCCACCCTAACCCTTGAAGAAATCAAAACCCTAGTCTATCAACTTCCCCTCTCAGAACAAATTTCTCTCTTAGAAGACCTCGAAGACAAGCTAGAAACCCTCACCCTCATGAAACTAGCAGAAACAGGCTTTCCAGAATGGAACGACCCAGAGGAAGATATTTACAATGTCCAACCCTAAAGCTGCCGAAATTTGGTTAGTTCGCTTTCCCTTCAGCGACCTTAGCACCACAAAACTCAGACCCGCGCTAGTTTTAGCTGTACATCGAGAAGAACAAATCATCCTGGGAATCTTCTCCAAAATCCCCCCTGGAGAGTGGTGGGAAACTTGGATACTGGTTAGGGAAGGACATCCCAACTTCTCACAAACAGGCTTAAAAAAGACCTCTGTAATCAGAACTGACAAGATTGCGACGGTCAACCAGTCCGTTTTTCAACAGAAACTAGGCATTTTACCCTCAGACATCCTAAACCAAGTTCAAACTGCCCTCAAAAAATCCTTAAATATTCCCTAGCATTGATTTTATCCAATGATTAACTTTCCTAAAGCGATCTCAAAGACTTCCTTAAATTTCCCCTGAGCAATCCAGAAAGCTTCATTACTATACTACTATACAACTAAACAATCACTCAAATCTAATTCTCCAGAGGCTTTTCAATTATGACATTAGTAAACCTGATTGATTTTGCAGGGGAGGATAAGAATTGCTTATCCAAGATAGCGATTACATCTTCTGTTTTAGCTGTTAGTACCTTTGTTATAGCACCTGTTCAAGCAGCAACTGTTAATCGTACAACAGCTTTT
Organism: Microcystis sp. M049S2; assembly: GCF_020245625.1. Taxonomy (NCBI): domain Bacteria; kingdom Bacillati; phylum Cyanobacteriota; class Cyanophyceae; order Chroococcales; family Microcystaceae; genus Microcystis; species Microcystis sp. M049S2. The sequence goes on from NZ_JADBUN010000257.1 coordinate 32,398, forward strand.
GGCAATGGTGCAGATACTTTTGTTGTTAATATTAATCCTGATACAAATTTCAATGCAGTAGATCCAACAGTTGCAATTAAGGGTGATTCTACTGTCATAAGGAAAGGATACCTAAGATTCGATCTAAACTCCATCAATAAATCAAACATTAGTAACGCTATTTTCAATTGGACTTATGTTGATAATAACTCTACTCCTCCACTGTCTAGCTACAGTGTCTATGGGTTAAATGATGGAAATGCTGGAGAGAACTGGAACGAATCCACAATTACTTGGAATAATGCACCTGCTAACGGGGGAGGTAACACGATTGATTCCAGCCAAACCACTTTTCTAGGATTATTCTCTTTTAATCCTACAAGTACACCATTTGGTACGATAATTAGTTTTTCCGATCCTAAATTAGTCAGCTTTTTACAGAATGATACGAACAATCTAGCAACGCTAATCATCACGCGCGATAATTTTAACGTCTCTACCCAAAATTTTGCTGGTAAGGAAGCTACTCAATTTGCTCCACCAACACTACAATTAGAAATTACTCCCCCACCTCCTGTCACTTCTATCCCCGAACCCTCATCAATTCTAGGAATACTGAGTTTAGGAGTATTAGGAATAGGTGCAGCTTTAAAGCGAAAACTGTAACCCCTAAATTATCATCGGCAAAAGTTCCCTGAATTGGTTGTCCATTTAAAGTCAGGGATTAAGCGTTTGCTTGACCCAAATTCGGAATTGTTTTAATGCCATTGCACTACCGATTTTTTGACTATTTTGTAGCGTTTCTGGAATTTTTTCTATTAGATTAAATTGAGAAAATAGTCGGCTTTGGGAAGATTCAACATATTCTGATCCTTGCAAAACATTGATTTCCAGTCTCTCTCCATTATATCGCCACAATTCATGAACACCCAATCGCTCATAATTATTAAATCGGGTTCGCTTAGTAATATCAATTTCAATGGCTAAATCGGGAGGGGGATCAATAGCCAGATCAAGTCGCTTTTTTCCCCTAACAGCAGCACAATTTTCGATATAAAAAGACTCGTCTGGTTCTATTCCTTGATCCATTTGCTGATTTTTAAAGGTTGTCGATCCGGCGGGTTCATAGTCTAACTCTAATTCATCCAGGAGAACTTTAACCAAATCCCCGATTAAAACTTTGGTATTTTCATGAATAAAAAGAGGAGTCATTGCTTCTAAAGTTCCCTGACTATAAGATAGACGAATTGACCGTCGCTCTCCCAATTCGTCAAGAATTTTTTCATAATCTTGCCAAGTGAGTGAAGTTAACAACAGGCGGTCGCCTGGGGTAACAGTTAGTTGTTTTAATGCTAATAACATCAGAATTTGTCGGCTCAGTTGTTATGATTGGGCGGTTTAGTCAGTATTTAACTTTTTTCTACCTTAGATTATATTATAGCGTTTCCTAAGCTAGTGAGGTACACCTGTTTTTCTTCCCCTTCCCCTTTGCCTTTTGCCTAAAACCCATAACTTTTGTACCTCAGCAGACTGAAAAACGCTATATATAGCCGTTTTCATCAGAATGAGGCATGGGCAAGGGGCTTAAACTCTTTGTTGGCAAAACTTGTCGATACCTCAGTAACGTGAAAAGCTCTATATGCAAACTGAAAACTCAAATCTGATCACTGATCAAGGAGAACTTCCCACCCGTCTGAGTTTTAGAAAAATTTAACTTTATTCAATCCATGAACATCTGTTCAGATGTTATACTAAAGTCAGTAAAGAAGTTCAGAGGTAGTAACCATGATCGCTGTCACCACCATGAAATGTGCTTGTGAATCCTGTACGTGTCAAGTATCGATCGCCGATGCCATCAAAAAAAACGATAAATACTACTGTTGCCAAGCTTGTGCCAATGGTCACGTTAACGAGAACGAGAAAGGCGGTGGACACCCGGGCTGTTGTTGCGGTTAAATTTAGTTATTGGGGAGAAAGGGACAAGTATCGGCATGGAAGATTCGAGCGATACCTCCCTTTCTCAACTTTCCCTTAATAACCGATCAGGAAAAAACATGGCCATAGAGAAAATAGTGCCGGTTTGTGGGGAATCCCATCACCAAGAGGCGAAATTCCAGCACTTGCAGGGATTAGAACTAGAAAAAGCCCAAAAAATGGCCGAATTTTTCAGCCTTTTGGGGGATGCCAACCGCCTCAGAATTCTGTCGCTTTTAGCCAAACAAGAATTATGTGTTTGTGACTTAGCCGACGACTTAGGGATGAGTGAATCGGCCGTATCGCACCAGTTAAGAACCCTAAGAGCCTTAAGATTAGTTAAATACCAAAAACAGGGACGGAGAGTCTTTTATCGTCTTGCCGATCATCATGTTCTTGACCTTTATTACGCGGTCTCGGAACATTTAGAAGAGCCAGCGGACGAGGATTAAAACAGTCCCAAAGCGGGTAAAACAAACTGTAAAAGCAGAGAACCAATCCCCTGCACCATTTGGTCTAATTGAGCGTTGCCACCACCTTGTTCTCGCGGTTTTAGGGCGATTTCCATGCCTTTAATAAAATTCTCTGCTGCTTCGTAACCGGGGGTGTTACCTTGCCGTTGAAAGAGAGTCGAAGCCATTTGAGCGTCCTGGGCCGCTAGAGCATTTTGTCCCAGACGATAGTGAGCCATGGCCCGGGCCAGATAAGCTGGAGCATATTCCGAGTTAATTGTCAAGGCTTTATTAAAATTTTCTATAGCGGCGCTGGTGCGTCCCTGTTTTCCTTCCACCATCCCTAGACCATAGAATAGTTCAGGAGTACCGGCACTACTGGGAATTCCCACCGCACCCTGCACATAGGCAGTGTCTAGTTTGGTGTTGTCGAGGTTAGCATTATTGAGATAAGCACCTCTTAAATCCGCACCCGTCAAGATTGCTCCGGTTAAGTTCGCTCCAGTCAGATTAGCACCAAAAAGAGAGGCTCCGGTTAAATTGGCACCACTCAGATCCGCCCCACTTAAATTAGCTTGACTAAGATTAGCACCGACGAGATTGGCCCCATTTAATTTTGCCCCGACTAGATTCGATTGCACTAACCCCGAACCGCTCAGATCGCATTGGGGACATTTTCGGGTGGATAATAATTGCTGTAGGTGGTTTAAATCTTCTCCATGACCAACTAGGGAGAAGTTCAGGGGAAGACTGAGGACGAGGGTTAGGGCGATCGATTTGTACATAGTTTAAAAAGAACTCTATTTATTCTTATTGATAATAACCATGCGATCGGGGCTAATCGCTTAACTAGATTCTGCTTGAGAAATCAGCCCTTATCAACTAAAATAGAAGATGAGAGGCTCTTAAGGTCAGAAGAAGCGACAAAATCGAGATTTGTTACCTTTTCAACAGCAAGTTTTTTAGAGGAATTTCCCTATTTCATAATGACTACTCTACACGGTAATTGGCTGATTGGTTCGCAAGATAGTGTTTTTTTTCTTTGGGGTGAACAGTGGCAAGGGAAGGAATTAAGTGAAACAAAAGAAAATCATCCTTTTTGTCTAGAATCTGGGGCATTAGCCCAATTTATCGAGAAATTTTCCCCTCAGCTTGACCAGTATTCTCCAGAATCAATCAAGCTCAGTTTGCCTAGTTATTCCCCTCCTAGGAAAAAATATTTTTTACCGCTGCTGTCCGGGCAAATTCTCGAACCCTCAACTAAATCCTTGTCTTGGCAACCATGGCAGGTATCGGGATTAACTTTTTCTGCGGGGATGATAGTGCGGTTATGGGAGAAATTACCCCTAGCTAAGGCCGAATTTATCGGCAATGATCTACGATTTTGGCTGTATTTGCACCGTTGGAGTTTAGATTTATTAGCAAGAGGAAAATTTTTAGCGGGAATAAATCAGGGTGAAAGTTGCTGGTATCCCCTGCTAGATAGTACCATTGATCGCACTCGTTTAGCTAAGTTTATCCAAACCATCCCCCCGGTCTGTCTTGCCTATCAAGAAAATAGCGAACCACAAACAATCATTCTCGATTGCTTAAAAAATATTGTCGATGCTCGTTTGCGACAAAAGATAGATAGTAGTGTTAATATTTCCCCCTCATTGATGGTGAAACCTTGGCTACAATCTTTAAGCGGTGATCATCATGACATTGCCTTAGAAGCCAAGAATTTACAGCGTCTAGAAAATGCTTATAATAACTGGGTGTTTCCTATCCAAGAAAGTTTAGTTAATGGCAATAATCGCCAATTAATCGAGAATCAATACCGTGTCTGTTTATCTTTACAACCTCCCAGTTTAGGGACAGTGTGGAAACTCACCTATTATTTACAAGCGTTAGATGATCCCGAATTTCTCATTAGTGCCAAGTTGATTTGGTTAGAGGGCAAAGAAAGTTATCATAGTTATCAAAGAGTTGTCAATAATCCCCAAGAAATTCTCTTAAAAGGATTGGGATTAGCATCGCGATTGTACGAACCGATTAGAATTAGTTTAGAGCAAAGACACCCGGAGGAATGTTCTCTTGATTCGATCGAAGTTTATCAGTTTATTCGCTCGATCGCTTGGCAATTGCAAGATCAGGGATTAGGGGTAATTTTGCCAACGGGTTTAACTGCTGGTAGTAATGAACAAAGATTAGGAATTAAGATTGCTGCCAGTGTAACTCCCAAAAAAGGAGAAAGATTAAGTTTAACCAGTTTGTTAAACTTTCAGCTTAAATTAGTGGTAGGGGAACAGGAAATATCGAAAAAAGATTTTGATAAGTTATTAGAGAAAAAATCGCCAGTGGTGGAAGTGGGGGGCAAATGGTTAATCCTACAACCTACCGATGTTAAAGCAGCTCAGGCAATTTTAAATAATACCATCACTCCCCTTAATCTCTCGGTGGAGGATGCCCTGCGCTTGAGTTCAGGAGATAATAATCTAATTGCTAAACTGCCGGTAGTTAATTTCCAAGCGGAGGGAGCATTAAAGGAATTAATTGATAATTTAAATAACAATCAAGGGATTCAATTAATCAACCCACCGCGAGAATTTCAGGGGGAATTACGTCCCTATCAAATCAAGGGAGTTAGTTGGTTAGCTTTCCTAGAAAAGTGGGGTTTAGGTGCTTGTTTAGCCGATGATATGGGTTTAGGAAAAACCCCGCAATTAATCGCTTTTTTACTAGCATTAAAAGAAGAGGATATGTTAGTTAATCCCGTGTTAGTGGTGGCTCCCACTTCTGTGGTTAATAACTGGGAACATGAATTAAGAAAATTCGCTCCCACCCTGGGGGTTTTTGTGCATCATGGAGAAAAAAGATTAAAAGGTCAAGCTTTTGCTCAAGAGGTAAAAAATAAATCGGTTGTTATTACCAGTTATCCTTTAGTCTATCGCGATCTGTCCACTTTAGAAGCAGTACAATGGCAAGGTTTAGTTTTAGATGAGGCTCAAAATATTAAAAATTCTACGGCTAAACAATCCCAAGCAGTGCGAAAAATACCCGCAGGATTTCGGATTGCCTTAACGGGAACTCCCGTAGAAAATCGCCTGACGGAATTATGGTCAATTTTGGATTTTCTCAATCCCAATTTTTTAGGAACTCAAGCCTTTTTTCAGCGTCGTTTTGCCCTTCCCATTGAAAAATACGGCGATCAAGAATCCCTGCATAATTTACGTTCCCTTGTCCGTCCTTTTATTTTAAGGAGATTGAAAACCGATAAAAATATTATTGAAGATTTACCAGAAAAACAGGAAATGAATATTTTTTGTGGTTTATCGAAAGAACAGGGACAACTTTATCAACAATTAGTCGAGACAACGCTCCAGAAAATTGAAGAAACTCAAGGAATTCACAAACATGGATTAATTTTAACCTTGCTAATGCAACTAAAACAAATTTGTAATCATCCCGCCCATTTTTTGAAAGAAAATAGTTTAGAAACCAGTCAAAGATCGGGAAAATTATTACGCTTAGAAGCCATGGTAGAGGAAGTGATAGCAGAAGGCGATCGAGCTTTAATTTTTACACAATTTGCTGAGTGGGGAAAACTCCTACAAACCCATCTCCAGAAAAAATTAGCCGAGGAAATATTATTTCTCTCCGGTTCTACCAAAACAAAAGATCGGGTAGAAATGATCGAGCACTTTCAAAATGATCCCCAAGGACCAAAGATTTTTATTCTCTCCCTGAAAGCGGGGGGAACAGGATTAAATCTAACCCGCGCTAATCACGTTTTTCATATTGATCGTTGGTGGAATCCAGCAGTAGAAAATCAGGCCACCGATCGCGCTTTCCGCATCGGACAAAAACGCAATGTTCAGGTACATAAATTCATCTGTACGGGAACCCTAGAGGAACGCATTAATGAGATGATCGAAAGCAAAAAACAATTAGCGGAACAAACCGTAGATGCTGGGGAAAATTGGTTAACAGAATTAGATACCGATCGCCTGCGAGATTTATTATTATTAGATCGATCGGCAATTATTGATGAAGAAGAAACCGATTAGAAGCGAACCACCTGATAAACCGTGGAACCATTCTCAAACAGGGGCTGATAGTAGATACCGCTACAATTGTAATAAAGCGTATTGTCAGCCGTAATTGTGGTGCAGCCGTCTGGGATATAGGTGACAATTGCGCCGATTGGCGGGGCCACCACCGTGTAGGAACTGCCGCTAGGCTGAAGATAGATGCCGTCCGAGTAAATGTAGGAAGTGGAACCCACATAGACGGTATTGTAGTAGGGGGGGAGAGTAGCGATCGCTGAACCGATAACTAAGCCGGTAGTCAAACCCACCCAACCCCAACCCGGGGGGACGTAATAACCGCCACCGTACCAACCGCCACCACGCCAGTAACCGTTGCGATTATCGTCAATAAAGTTCTGACGGTTCTGTTGGCGATCGCCAACCTGCTGCTGCCGTTCACCCTGTCTTTCCGTGCGTTCCCCTTGACGGATATCGGTTCTTTCGCTGCGTTCCCCTTGACGTTCACCCTGTCTTTCCGTGCGCTCCCCTTGACGGTTTTGTTGACTGGTTTGCCGTTCACCCTGTCTTTCGGTGCGTTCCCCTTGACGAGTTTGTTGATTAGTTTGTCTTTCCCCCTGTCTTGCGCTGCGTTCCCCTTGACGGGTTTGTTGATTAGTTTGCCGTTCTCCCTGTCTTCCAGAAAAATCTCTAGAGGGTTGGGAACGATTACTGAAATCTCTAGAGGGTTGGGAACGATTACTAAAATTCCCTCGGTTTTGCAGATCACTACTGCGGTTAACCCGTGGGGAAGCTCCACCACCGCCACGACTACCACCGCCACCGCCACGACTACCGCCGCCACCGCCACCGCGAGCGTCCACATAATCCGTGATCAGTAAACTTGTACCCAAGAGGAGGGCGGCAAGAACACATAAGTTTTGACATAAAGATCTTTTCATGGCCCGGACTCCTTGATTTTTTTATTCGCCTTGGCTGCTTATCTTCCCAGATTATTTTCTGCAAGCGTTGGACGGTTTCTGGTGCAAAAAAACGCTCTCCTGTTTCTACACGAACTTTGGCGGGAACATTTTCTATAATAAATCTGGGTTGGGTTCATAATTAATATCGCTCTTCTGGGACTTTTGAGAATGTCCCTGTCAGAACAGAATCGGCTTAATTCTTCTGAGAACATCCTGGAGCAACCGTTCTGGACACTTGCCGATAAAGCTCGCTTTTCTCGCTCGGAAGTCCAACGATCGCAGTTGATCTACCATGATAACTCCTGTCACCGCCTCTCCATCTGGAATCTTGACGTAGAAAGGGTTCTGGCGTTGCGTATTGCTCACCGGGCAGACAAAGGCAAAACCAATCTTGCGATTAAAATCAATAGGGCTTACCACCAGTGCTGGACGATTACCCATTTGCTCATGCCCAATTTGTGGGTCAAAGCTCAAACGCACGAAATCTCCACGTTCTGGAATGTATGTCACCAAACCTCCTCTCCCATTGGCCGTCCCCAATCCACTTCCGGCTCTGGTGATTCAACAACCTCAGCCAGTAGTTCTTCTAGGCTTAACTCAGGCAAGGCTTGAATTAGCTCAATTACTAGCTTTCCGTTTTCCACAGAACATTCAACAACGTCCTTAGGATTGAGGTTCAGCGCCTCCACCGCATACTTGGGAATCCGAATCGCTAAAGAATTACCCCAGCGTCCAATCTGCGACTTCATGATCCCACCTCGAATTCGTTAGATATTTAAAGTATATCAAAACGCTGATTTAGGGGAATACCGACAAGCGATCGCGTTTTATGAACGGGCTTTATGGCTGGGATTGATTATCCCTAGGGGGTAGAAGTTCGATAGGGATCGACTCTGATCCCGGTTGGAAAGTGAAAGTATCGGCGGGTGTGCTGGGATTAAAATTCCAGTCGGATAATATTGCCGTGTACTGGGGTGAACCGGGTAGAGTTTTATAGGTGATAATCGCTTTCCTCAGTAGGGGGGTGGCATCCTGCGTGACCCAGATTTGATAATCGCGATCGCTACCGATCAGCAGCAGATGATACATCGGTTCGCGGTTGACCATGTCGTTGCCGATAAAAATAATTTGCTTGACATCGGCCATTAGATCTGCACAGGGATCGTTCGCCGCTAGATTTGACATGGGAATGGTGATTCCGTACCTTTGCTCTACTTGGTCTAAGGCTTCATCTAGAGTATTCGGTGCCGGTTTCGTGACGTATAGATCCCGTTCCAGATCCGCAAGGGTGAAGGTTTTACCATCGTAAAAAAAGCGGGTAACTCGTTCATCTCCAGTGTAGTCCGAGCGCAGGCGATCGGGTTTCTCTACCCAGATGTTTTGATAGGCACTGTACTGAACTTTTGCCCCAGAGTCGAGTACATCGTCATAGGTGACATCCATATTGACAGTGAACGCTCGCTGTTTGATTAAATTAGCACAGAGTTGCTCAATCACCTGTTCCGCCGTTTTTGGGCGGATTTCCTGGGCCAGAGTCGGTATTTCCGCCAAGACTCCTGCGGCAGTGATCCAAGGCAAAAGTAAAGAAAGAATCGGCATGAAGCGACGCATAATCATCTAATATTCCCCCAAGGCGATGGATTGTTTTGGTTAACGACCATTGTGTAAACTGACTAAACGAGCGATAAAAACGGCGGGATAGAGAACTCCAGTCATTCCTTCTAAATTGGCTAAAACTCTAGCGATTTTACTGGTAGGAACTATATCACCGTAGCCAACCGTAGCCAGGGTAGTAAAGCTGAAATGAAGTAGATCCGCCTGGTTGACGGTTTTAGCGGCGGAGCTAAAGGAATCGGGTTCAAAAATCTGGACGATACTATAAGCGGATGCCCAGAAAAATCCTAAGAGAAAATAGACACAAATTCCCCCTTTGATGATATCGGATGTTACCTGTTCGGCGAGAATTAATTCTAGTAAAATCGAGTACACGCATAAACTAACAAAAGCTAGAGAAATTAATGTACTAGATAGCTCGAACCAACGGTTGAAATCGCTATAAATAGGGATAATCGTGCTGAATGCTCGCAGGAGGAGGGCAATCAAAAACAGACCGATATTATATCTTAAAGCCAATTTACTGCGATCGATCTGATAGACGGCGATGATCAGAGAGAGGGAGAAGAAAAAGAAAATCAGCCAATCTCCCAGGGGTAGATATACTAAAAACGGGTAAATAATGTAGAGCGAGAGCAGATTTGCCAGCAGCCGATTGTATTTATTTTCTGTTGCCCGCATCAATTGACGAAATTTCATAGCAGCGAACCTTTAATGGGCTTAAGCATATACCAAATCTAGCTTTGAGGGCTTTTCTCTCAGGGTAAGCTTATGTAAAATGGCATAAAGTGTACTTGACAAAAAAGACAAAGTGTTGGCGAAAGAGAGACAGGCCCCTCCAACTATAATAATGACAGCCTAACGGGTTGGAAACTCCCTAATCCGATAAACTGTATCCTCAATCGCGTTTATGAACACTTGAGCAAACTCAACTGCTTCAGCCTATTTATTCATTGAGGGTCTGAGTATGAAATAGATACCTAATGGCTAAATCAGCCCTATAATCCCAATCCCTTGCAGAAGTCCCAATTATAGACAATTGTATCAAACTCTGACAGGAGAAAAACTTGACGACGGCGAGAATAGCTGCCCTTAGTCGTTGGGGACGATAAGCATCGGAGGCTATTTGGTTGTCTCTTTAGTCTAGCGATCGCTCCGACTTGATGCGTTATGATAGCAAATTAAATAGAGCGTTCATTTGATCGCACTCAAGTGAGGGACTTCTGCTGAGACTAAGTTAAAGTTATAAAAAGCTCACACTCCCAGAAAGCCATTTATTTTCTAAAATAGAAGATTACCTGGATTATTTTTGCGGGGGGTAATCGGTGATTCTCAATTTTTCCCTAAGGATTGTAGCGGCCAAAGGCAGACTATTCTGTAAGTTTTCACTCTACAAAACCTATCGGGTGGTCAGCAGCGCCCCTGTCGATGTCCTCTGGCAAAAATTAATCAATGTGGCCGATGTCTCTTGGCATCCTTTGATTGCCAAGGCTGATGTTCCCTTGGGTTTAATCGCTAAACCGGGGTTAATCTATCAAGCTGTCACCCGTCTGACTCCCATTCCTATCCGGGTTTTCGTGGAAAATGTCCGCCCCGGGGAACTCCTCAGCCTCAGAGTTCTCGCTATCCCCGGGATGGAACAGAAAATGACCTACCAAGTGGAATCAACCCTCTGTGGTAGTTATATTTCCTATTCTGTCACCCTGCGCGGTTGGCTGTCCCCCTTCATCTGGTGGTTAAGTCGTCCCTATTTAGCCAAAGTCGCCGCCCAACTGGCCCACGCCGCCGAAGAATTAACGGCCTAAAAAAAATTCTCCCCCATTGTGCGAATAAATAATCTGCCAAGGGTCAAGATCTAAGTCACAATGGTATATGGATAGACTTAAACAAAATTTTATTCAGCTACATTGGTACATATAGTCTACTGATATCATCCCGACGAGTTGAGCGCAACAACCTCAATCCGCCGGGATGAACTATCTCTAGAGACTTTACTGATGAAGTAAGCTCTACAGGAGGGAATTATGGGGGAATTAAACACAGCCGAACTTCTAGTTAAATGTCTAGAGAATGAAGGGGTCGAGTATATTTTTGGGCTACCCGGGGAAGAAAACCTCGATGTTTTGGAAGCCCTAAAAAACTCCTCGATCAAATTTATCACCACCCGTCACGAACAGGGCGCGGCTTTTATGGCCGATGTCTATGGACGCTTGACGGGAAAAGCGGGGGTTTGTCTCTCCACCCTAGGACCGGGGGCGACTAACCTGATGACGGGGGTAGCCGATGCTAACCTCGATGGGGCGCCCTTGGTGGCGATCACTGGCCAGGTGGGAACCGATCGAATGCACATTGAATCCCATCAATATCTGGATCTGGTGGCCATGTTCGCCCCGGTGACGAAATGGAATAAACAGATCGTGCGCCCGGGTATCACCCCAGAAGTGGTACGGAGAGCCTTTAAAACCGCCCAAAGTGAGAAACCGGGGGCAGTTCATATCGATCTTCCTGAAAATATCGCCGCTATGCCTGCCGATGGTAGTCCTTTGCCCCTCGACAGTCAGGAAAAAGTTTACGCTTCCTATCGGACTTTGAATATGGCGGCGGCAGTGATTTCTAAAGCCAAAAATCCCTTGATTTTGGCGGGAAATGGGGCAATTCGCGCTAATGCTAGTGAGGCTTTAACGGAATTCGCCACGGCCTTGAATATCCCTGTGGCTAACACTTTTATGGGTAAGGGGGTGATTCCCTATACCCATCCTCTGGCTCTTTGGGCGGTAGGATTACAGCAACGGGATTTGATTAGTTGTGCCTTCGATCGCAGTGATTTAATTATCGCTGTTGGTTACGATTTAATCGAGTATTCGCCGAAAAAATGGAATCCAGAGGGGAAATTACCGATTATTCACATCGGCATGACTCCGGCGGAAATTGACAGCAGTTATGCCCCGGTGGTGGAAGTGGTGGGTGATATCACCGATTCTCTCATCGATATCCTCAAACGGGCCGATCGCCAGAATAAACCAACTCCTGTCACCGCAGCATTAAAGACGGAAATTCGGGCCGATTACGAAACCTATGCCAATGATACGGGTTTTCCGATCAAGCCACAAAAATTGATCTACGATCTGCGTCAGGTAATGGGACCGGAAGATATCGCTATTTGTGACGTGGGCGCTCATAAAATGTGGATGGCCCGCCATTATCACTCCGATTGTCCTAATACTTGCATTATTTCTAACGGTTTCGCCGCTATGGGTATTGCCATCCCTGGTGCGATCGCCGCTAAGTTAGTTCATCCCGATAAGCGCGTTGTGGCGGTGACGGGGGACGGCGGTTTTATGATGAATTGTCAGGAGTTGGAGACAGCTTTGCGGGTGGGAACTCCCTTCGTCACTCTCATCTTTAATGATGGCGGTTACGGTTTAATCGAATGGAAGCAGTTAAACTATTTTGGGACATCTTCTTTTATTAAGTTTGGTAATCCCGATTTTGTTAAATTTGCTGAAAGTATGGGATTAAAAGGCTATCGGGTGGAATCTACTCAGGATTTGATCCCGACACTAGAGGATGCTTTCCGGCAAGATGTCCCTACGGTGATCGATGTTCCCGTCGATTACGGTGAAAATCTGCGTCTTTCCCAAAAATCGGGCGATTTAAGCTGTCAGATTTGGGAATAGAAGTTGATAGCGGCAAGCAACCCCCTCGGCAGCTTGCCGTTAGATCATTTCGGCTCTACCTAACCTGTCATGTAAAACTATCAACAACTTGTGCTTGTAAAGGTTGTATACTAAGGCTTTGAGTTTTTGTTAGATTGATATTTATCAACTTTAGAGCATTGCTGGGCAGAGAGGGAGCTTGAGGAATTTTCTACAGTGTAAGTTCGGAAGAACCATCATTTCTCAAAAGTAATGACAGACTTAGTTGAGCATTCCAAAGAGCAATCTTTCTCTGAGAGCGGAATTGCGCTTTCAGATGTTAGTCACGACTATTGAAAATTGGTATTACCCGTCTTTATCCTTTCGTTTCTCTTCCGACAATCGAGCGAGGCGACGGAATAACGAGCCGACCATTCCCAAGCCGGTTAGCCCTAATATCCCCCGCGCGTCGGGTTCTGGAATCGGGATCGTCGCTATATCGGACGCGGGAACTATTGTGCTAAAAACATACACTTCGGAATTAGGAGATCCCTGAAAGATCGAAAGATCGAAACTACTGCCGAGCAGATTTCCCAGTGCGGAAATCGGGCTAATTTCGGGTGTGCTATCCACGTAGAGAGTTCCCGATTTTCCGAAAATCGTTTCCGAGTTAAAGGTTAATTCGCGATTAGAGGCGGTAAAACCGGTCATCGAGAGCAAGGAACCCGATCCGCTGTTTTCTAACCCATAAATCGTCGTGATCCGTAGGGAATCGCTCGGGATTCCCGAACTGTCTTCTTCGGAGGAAATATAAGCTACTCCTAGCAAGCGGGCGGGAGTATAAGGTCCCATCCCAGACGACCAAGCCACCAGATCACTAATACCAGCTCTCCGGCAAAAAAAACCCTGGGGGGTAGGTGGGCAAAATTGCACGGGAGTTTTGACGATATAGCCTGGAGGTCCGAAGGTAACTACATTCGCCTTAAAAAAGGTGGAAAAACTGCCGCCGATCACTTGAGCGTCTGGGGCGGGTAGATCGGTTTGGAGGTCGATAAAAGGACCGATCGTCGTCGTCGCCGCACTACTAGGAAAAACAAGTAGGATATTGAAGGTGAATGCAGCAGCCAGTGGCAAATTCTTCATGACTTATAGCACCTTTACCTGACAAGATTATGGGGGTTATTTCGCTGCAGTTTATCATAACCACGCTCAGGGTAAGCGCATCTTAATAATTCTTAATCGAGCAATTATGAATGTGGAAGTCTTCTATAGCAGTTTTCATCAGAATGAGGTATGGGCAAGGGGCTTAAACCCTTTGTTGGCAAAACTTGTTGATACCTCAGTAACGTGAAAAGCGCTATAGGTGTATTAGACCTCTTGCAAAAGTCTTAAGTCGATCCTTGTACAGCAACATTTTTGAAGATTATCAACTACTAATAAATAATTAACTCAAAGTCCCTCCCATTATTGTTTCTATCGTTTGTTTTCGGATTTATGCAAGAGGTCTA
>NZ_JADBUN010000258.1:0-12944 GCF_020245625.1 Microcystis sp. M049S2
CGCTTTTTCAGGCTTTAATTGTTAATTTTGTGCGGTTGATTAAGGATTTTTACTTACTTATTTAAACCCCAAAAAAACTGGATTTACATCCAGTTTTTCGGGTTCCTTGTTTTTTGGTTCATGAATAATGCAGGCTAGGGTGATGGCGGCCTGACGGAAACGACCGAAGGCCACTTGTAATTCTGCACTGCTGAGAAAACGGCCTTGGGAATCGGCAGTAGCCACCGCTTCGGTTAAAGGTGTCTTGGTCATCGATGGAATTGCTCCTACAAAAGTTTAATCGGATTTAGAGAAGAAAGTCACAGCATCAGGAAACTGCCGCCGCCGCTCGATCGAAGTAAGAAGCGACTTCTGCTAGTAAAGAACTGCAATCCCCGCGAGTGATCCCGTTGGGATCGGCCGCTAGGGCAAGGGAAGCGTCCTTGAGCTTGAGAATTCCGGCTGCAACAGAAGCCCCCGGAACTCCTAGGGCGACGTAGGTTTCCCGGAGACCGTTCAAGGCGCGATCATCGAGGATACTGGCATCGCCGGTGAAGGTGGCATAGGTAACGTAGCGCAGGATAATTTCCAAATCCCGCAAGCAGGCGGCGGCACGACGGTTTGTATAGGCGTTGCCACCGGGGGCAACTAAAACGGGCTGTTCTGAAAACAAACTACGCGCGGCATCGGTAACGATCGCAGAAGAATTACTGGAAAGACGATTGACCACATCGACACGTTTATTACCATCTTTGACGAAGGCAATTAGGGCATTGACTTGATTCTCGCTCAGGTATTCCCCCCGGGTATCGGCCTGGGAAACGACTTTGGCAAAGGCATCTAACACCATAGTTTTCATCTCCTATAATGATGATTGGTTTCGGCAAAATATCGATGTGAATTTTCTGGCTTTTCTTTATTTTTTCGATAAAGTATCTAGGAGTTGTTTTCTTGGGACTATACTATCGTCCTTGAAAAAAATTTACTCTCCCTTGGCCAGATTTTTTTGTATATCAAGGAACAATTTTTTTTAATTGAATTTAGCCTTGATAGGCACTTCCAGACATACTTCGTTTTTGCCATGAATTATTTTATAGACCATATTTACACCTTTATTTATTAAAAATTATTTCCTAAAAAAGCAGCAAAAAAATAATTTTTTAGGATAAATCTCAGAAAACTTTCTTAAATGTGTAACCCTATACTAAGAAAAAGTATCGCTCTTTTCATCTCTCTAATAATTCCTTTAAGTTGTTTAAACAAATGTGCTTTTATATACTAATAATAATTAACTAGATTAAGAGAAATTTCCCAAGACAACTTTGCCGATTGTGCTTCGATATACAAAAAAAGTGGCAAGGCAATAAAAATCGACAGGGATAATCCCCGCCGACGTTGTGATCAGAGGTGCCAACACCAGCATTTTGCAGTGTACTCCGACTTAAAAAGTATTGTAAAACATCTTAAATACATATATAATCAAAAATAGCCAACAAGTATAAAGCAAGTGGGATTATGCCGATCGCAAGAGACATCACCCAATTGGTAGGAAGGACTCCCCTAGTCCAACTGAATCGAATCCCAGTAGCCGAGGGAGTAAAAGCCCGCATCGTCGTCAAACTAGAAAGTATGAACCCCGCCGCCTCGGTTAAAGATCGCATCGGGGTCAGTATGGTGGAGGACGCGGAAGCCGCCGGACTAATTCACCCCGATAAAACAATTCTGGTGGAACCCACTTCCGGCAATACCGGCATCGCCCTGGCCATGGTAGCCGCTGCCAAAGGCTATCGCTTAATCCTGACTATGCCCGAAACCATGAGTTTAGAACGAAGGGCGATGTTAAAAGCTTACGGAGCGCAATTAGAATTAACCCCGGGTAGCCAAGGCATGAAAGGAGCGATCGCCCGGGCCGAGGAAATAGTCGAAAACATCCCCAACGCCTATAGTTTGCAACAGTTCCGCAACCCGGCTAACCCGAAAATTCACCGAGAAACCACCGCCGAGGAAATCTGGGCCGATACCGATGGCCTGGTAGATATCGTTATCGGTGGCGTGGGAACCGGGGGAACCATTACCGGTATTGCCAAAACCATTAAACCCCGTCGTCCCCAATTTCAAGCGATCGCAGTTGAACCCTCTAATAGTCCCGTCTTATCGGGAGGACTGCCCGGACCACACAAAATCCAAGGCATCGGGGCTGGTTTTATCCCGGCAATTTTCCGACCGGAATTAATCGATGAGGTGATTATCGTCGATGATACAGAGGCTTTCGCCTACGCGCGACGGTTAGCTCGTCAGGAGGGACTACTATCGGGCATTTCGGCTGGGGCTGCTTTATGGGCGGCGATTCAGGTGGGCAAAAGACCCGAAAACGAAGATAAATTAATCGTCATGATTCAGCCTAGTTTCGGGGAACGTTACCTCAGCACGGCCCTGTTTAAAGACCTCGAAGATATCGACTAATAGGACAATAAATTGATGGAATTTGCAACGAGGGCGATTCATGGGGGGCAAGAACCAGACTCTAGCCATGGTGCGGTAACGATTCCCATTTATTCCACTTCCACCTATAACACCGGCTTTACTACGATTATCGATCGGGATCGAGAATAGGAACGATTTAAAGCGGGATATGGAAAAGGCTTTGATTGGTTAGGCGAAGTTTTCATCTCATTTGATGGGTTAAGCAATGTTTTTTGACTCGGAAGATTGGCAAACGATTATTTTTCGGCTGAGTATGGCTATGGCCGTCGGCTGTCTGATTGGTTATAACCGACAGCGAGGCGGTCGTCCTGCTGGATTGAGAACTTTTATCATCGTTAGTCTCGGAGCTGCCATGTTCGTGATGATTCCCCTACAAGCGGAAGGAGATGTGGGTTATGCGTCTTCTAATGCCCTCAGTCGCACTATTCAAGGGGTCGCTTCTGGTGTCGGTTTTTTAGGGGCGGGAATCATCCTACAACAATCCCATCGGGAACTAAATAAGGTACAAGTGAAAGGTTTGACTTCGGCGGCGACTATCTGGTTAGCGGCAGGATTGGGCGCCGCTTCTGGTTGCGGTTTATGGCAGATGGTTCTCGTGGGAACTTTTTTTACTCTCTGCACTTTAAGTGGCATTAAACGACTGAAGAAAAAACAACCCTTAGCCAAATATATTAAAGGTCGTAAGAAAATATCTCGGATCAATCAAGAAATAGACTCATCGGATAATTCAGCGTCTCATTAATAAAAAAAGCAATAAAAATTAATTTTTTATTAAGAGAGCAAAAGCTTTTCTATAATAACTTTTGGCTCAAAAAACTTATATTTTGTCTGCAATTTATTGATTAAAAAACATAATAAATTTTTTATAAAATTGTCTATATATAAACAACATACAAATATTTTATATGATAACATTTAGAAAGAGTAACTATTTTTTCTAAACAGGAGAAAATCAAATCATGATCAACCGAAATAAGAGCTTTCAAAGCCTCAAAAATCAAGTTTTCCGGCTGCTGATTTTCCTTTTAACTGTCACTTTGCTCCTCGGGGGAAGGGGAAATGCGATCGCCTTGCCACTACTCCCCGAACCGTTGGCCGTCATCGACCGTGCAACAGCAACGGGTGGCCCTGTGGTGGAACCAGTCAAGAAAAAAAATGAGGTTTCTAGCCCAAAAATTCTGGAAGATGCCCAAATTGCCTATGAAAAAGCCATCCAAGCCACAAAATCGGCTATCGATGACCTAAATGCTCAACTGGCCGCTCCTTCTCTCGACAAGAAGATTATCGAAGCTCAACAGGACAACCTAGAGGACTTAGCGGACAATATTGACGATCTAGGGGAAAAAGTGAGTAAATTTACGAAAAAATTGACCAAATCCGGGGCTAAACTCAGTGAAACCCTGCAAAACAACCTTATTGCCCTAGAAAATAGCCTTGTTAATACCTCCGAGACGATCGATATCTTAGCCGACGACACCGAACGACTCAAAGATAATGCTTCCCCTTTCCTGAAAACTCGCGTGGAAAAGACCATCGACGCGGTTAAACAGACTCTACAAGAAAGCGATCGAGCTTGGCAAGAACTGATCTCCTCGGCCACCACGGAACTGGAGAAGACTAACACCCCGAAATAAATAGGGCTTGCAAGGGCATAAAATCAGTCTTTTTTGGGGTAATTATCGTTTTTACCCCAAAATTATCAAATCCGATCTCTAATAGCTGTATCCCGTCTCCTGTCTCCTGTCTCGGAGTCTCGACTAGGAAATTAATTTTGCACGACTACTTACCAATCATGACGCTTACCTATCAACCACCAACCCCCCATCGCTGGCACTTTGATAATCGGGCGATTTTGCCCCTCAGAAATCCTAATTTCTGGAAAATCGAGAGTGGAGTCGTGAAAACCTCCACTTGGTTAGAAGATGGAACCCTGATCGTCTTGGGATTGTGGGGACCTGGCAATTTTGTTGGCAAAACCCTAGAGAGAGTCAATCCCTATCAAGTTGAGTGCATCACTCCTGTGCAAGCAGTTTCCTTTTCCGCACTTGAGAGTTATCAAATGGCAGAAATTCTGCTGTCTCATCTTCAGCAAGCACAAGAACTAAGTATTATTCGTAGCTACAAACGTACTGATGTTATGGTTGTGAAATTACTGTCATGGTTAGGCAATCAATTTGGTAAACAAACCGGTACCGGACAATTAATTGATGTGCGTCTAACTCATCAGGATATCGCTGACTTATTAGGAACCACTAGAGTCACAATTACCCGCGCACTTAATAGTCTAGAACAACAGGGGGCCGTGGAACGTCTTCCTGTCCATCGTCTTCTTTTACGAGAGGAGGACATCTGGCACTACGAGATTTAGAATGGGAAGGATTATCTCTTTTTTCAATCTATGAATTGGTTAGTAACCCTTTTAATTACTAGCGTGACGAGTTTTGTGGCCACAAATCTTGATGATCTGATGGTGCTAATGTTGTTTTTCTCGCGACTTAATGCTAATTTTCGACCTCGACACCTGATTGTTGGTCAATACCTCGGTTTTACCCTGATTCTCCTAGCTAGTTCCCTCGGTTTACTATTTGGGTTACTGGTTTCTAAAGAATGGATTGGTCTATTAGGATTTATCCCTCTAATTATCGGCATTAAACAACTTTTGTCAAGGGAAAATGAGGATTATATTCAAGAAGTAAGAGAAGATGTTAATTATTCTAAAAATCGCTCCTTTATTCCTCGTTTTCCCTCCCAAACCTATTACGTTGCCGCCGTGACTGTGGCTAATGGTGGTGATAATATTGGTATCTATACCTCTCTTTTTGCCAATAATTCCCCGATGCACGTCTTAATTATCATGATAGTTTTTTATCTCATGATGGGTATTTGGTGCGCCCTAGCCTATTTTTTGATTACCCATCCCAGGATAGCTAAAGTGGTTACAAACTACGGACATAAAATTAGTCCTTTTATCTATATTATTCTAGGAATTTATATCTTAATTGACAGCAAATCCTATCGTTTATTTTTAATGTCTTAACCAAGAATGCCTAAAAATTATCTTTCAGCTAAGTAGGTAGGTGTTAAAAGTTGTCAGACACCCCCCTTATCAAGCTATCCATTAGTCAGATCTTTCTTAACAATTTTTGCAGTAAGCACTCCAACCCTTATCCTGACTTGATTTCAGTTTTTTCTTTGTCAGTAAGGGTGTCAACAAGGAATATTACAAATTGTTAACCGAGTCTTGAAAGCCTTGTGCTACAAAGGTTTGAAATGTTAAGAAAGATGTGACTAAATGACAGCTTATCAAGGGGGGCAGGAGGGATCGAACCTAAAATCCATTTTTAATTTAATTAGGGTTTGCTGAATAAATCTAAAAACCTTGTTGGATAAGGCTTTTAGACTTTTTTGACCTCAAAAAGTGCCGACCATTGGAGTGATTGGGGGGAAAATTCAGGTACTTTTTCCCTGAAAATTAGGTAATTGACCCCTTCAAAATCGCTAAAACCCCACACCCTACACCCCACACCCCACACCCTGCCACCGGGAAAAACTTTTTCAGCAGACCCTAATTATAACCAGCTACTTAACACAGAACAATTACAGATTAGAAAAACCAATTTTCAATCACTAAACCTTCTAAATCTTTAAAATCATCAACATTATTAGTAACTAAAGTCAAATTGTTGGTAAAAGCAATAGACGCTATTTGACCATCGACAAAAGTAGGACTCTTACCGACTTTAGACAACCTTGACCTTTAATTGTGCCTACTAAAATAACGTTATTTACATAATCCTCTAAGTCTTGGCTTTTTTTAGACAGAGGAAGTCGAAAACAACCAAATAATAGCTCATGGATAACCAGAGTAGCTGTGGCTATTTCCCGTTTAGATAATCTTAGCTTCGTCATAACCTTATGATTCGGGTGAGGTCGTTTAGCCTCTGACAAAATATTAGTATCTAGCAAATATTTGAGAGTCATAAACGAACATCTCTCCCCGTTGAATTGTCGCGTAAATTATCAAAAGTATCATCATCAAGACTTGCCAAATCTACTCTTTGCCTAAAATCTTGCAAGGTTGACCAAAAATCATTAACCTCTCTAATTTCCACTAATACCTTTTCATTATCAGGAAAATCAACTTCCTCTAATAACTCAATAGTTTTGCCTTTTTATTCGGGAAAGGGTATATCTAAACTCATTTGTTGTCCTTGGGTTTCCCTTTGTTTTTCGGCAGCTTTCAGGACTTCAAAGGTGAGGATAACATCGAGACGTTTTTTCTGTTCAAGGATTTCTTGTACTGTCACAATCTCAATTTTATCGACACTTTGACTCATATAACGACCGCGATAAATTCCCGCAGATTTGGCTGTTTGAACCATATCTTTGCTAGGGGGTTTCAAGGTGATAAATATACCTAGGGCTGCTCCTTGTAGTGTCATGGTTCCCTGTAGATCTCTGATGTCTCCCGATTTGACATTACCGGATTTTACTTGAAAAATAATTTTCTCCCGATTGTCTTTATCTCCCTGAAAATAGGCAATAGCATCGATTCCTTTATCTGCCCCTTTTTTGTCATTAATCACAGCCCGGTTATTACTATAGGTTAAAACCGCCCATTTCTCAAATTCTTTGCGGGTACGATCATCCGGTTTAGTGGCTAATGCTTTGGCTGATTCTAGATCTTTGGGAATACCATTCAGTTCAATTTTATCTAAAACATTTTTACCAAAGGAGTCCTCTAATCGCTTTAACATTAAGCTAATACTCTGATAGGTTATATCAATTCCAATCCAGTTTCTCTCTAATCTCTCTGCTACAGCGATAGTCGTTCCACACCCACAATAGGCATCTAAAATTACATCTCCTTTATTACTACTTGCTTTGATTATTCTTTCTAACAATGCCTCCGGTTTTTGCGTGGGATAACCCAGACGTTCTTTTTGATGAATACCACGGAGCATACTAATATCAGACCAAAAATCTTGTAAAGGAACTCCTTTACTTTCATCTAAATATCTTTTTAGATATGGTCTTCCTGATGCAGAATAAACAAGAAGACCCTGTGCTTCAAATTGTTGCATTTTTGCTTTACTATAGGCCCAAAATCTACCTGTAGGTGGCTTAACTCCTTTCCATTCATAGCTAGTATCTCCTCCTGGTTTTGCCGCAGTTAAATCTGATTTATTATATCGACGACCTGTTTCTGATTCAATATTTCTATACCATTTATCTTGTGTGGTTTCGGGCAATTCTAAATATTGATGATTCCACAGCCACTGATTACTTTTTACATAGAAAAATATCACATCATGAATTCTACCATACTGTTTACTTCCCTGTTTTCCATCATTGTGAGAGTCGGCTCTTTTCCAAACTATTTCATTTTTAAAATCACCCCCCTGAGAGCAAAAAATAGCATCTAAAACTATTTTTAAATAATGACTAGCAGTAGGATCGCAGTGGAGATAAAAGCTACCGGTAGATTTTAAAACTCGATGGATTTCCACGATCCTCAGAGTCATACTCACCAGATAAGCGAGAAGACTGCCTTTACCTAAAACTTTAGTTAAACCGTCAATTAAATCGATAGTCTGACTGGTAAATTTACCCTGATAGTTGCTTTGAATTTCTTCTAAAGCTTCGTTAGCGTGATTATCCCATGTCCAGGTATCCACAAACGCTTGTGCTTGTGCTTGATCTTCCTTACCTAAGTTGTTATAAATTTGGTTGTAATTACGTTTAGAATTAAAGGGGGGATCGATATAACAAAGATCGATCGATTCATCTTTGATATACTTCCGCAGCACTTCTAGGTTATCACCGTAGTATAGTTTATTGACCATAGAGATTAAGGGGATTGACTGCATTCTCAATTGTATTATTATTCCCCCTTAAAGAGGACGAATGCAATCGCTCCCGACAATAATATTATTGTCGGGGTGCATCGTGGTCCGTGAGTTGATCGAACTGCCTGCGCTCAAAATTTAATTTTCTTAAGTCTATCTTGCCTGAAAATGAGGGGGTCGCAGGCAGGCACGGATTCCCATTATATAAATAAGTATATGTCAAGTGCTGGGATTTTGTCAAGAGGAATTATACTAAATCCGTTGAGTAACCCACAGAAAACGGGTTTCTCGGAGAAACCCGTTTTCTACTCATGCACTCATGCAAAAAGAAGCGCATCGTGGTCAGTGAGTTGCTCGAACTGCCTGCGCTCAAAATTTAATTTTCTTAAGTCTATCTAGCAATCCCCAACTAATCAAGGATTACTCAGGATACTGACCCGGACTTTTTCGCCATTTTGCAAAGGTTTACTACTATTAACGACGAAACGCTCCCCCGGTTCAAGTCCGGTGATAATTTCTACTTGACCGTCAAGCGCTTGACCGAGACGAACGGGACGTTTTTGCACTTGTGAGTTAGACTCGGAAAGTACGAAAATGGCTGGGGATTCCCCCTGACTGACAATTGCTGTTTCGGGGACAATCACCTGAGGGGCAGAATTATTATTAAACCGCACCCGGGCCAATAATCCCCCTTTAATTAAACCATCCCTATTGGGTAGAGTAATCTCCACGGGAATCCGCCGGGCCGTGCCTTGGCTGAGGGGAAAAATCCTGTTGATGCGACCGGAAAAATTTCTCTCACCGAAAGCATCAAGGCTGACATTAACCGTTTGTCCTAAATTAATCGTTTTTAAATCCAATTCCGATAATAATACTACTACCTTGACCTGTTGAAAATCACCAATTTTGAGGACTTCATCGCCGATACTGACTAAATCCCCCGGCTCTTTCAGTTTTTCGATAACTATCCCCGTCGCCGGTGATTTAAGAATAGCGTAGGCCTGACGTTGTTGTTCCTGAGCGATGACCGATTTTTGCGCGGCAATTCTGCCGATAATTGCCGCCACTACCTGTTCCTCGACTTTAATTCTCGATCTCGCGCTATTAACGGCTTTTAAAGCTACTGCAGCTGTAGTTTGGGCTGTTTCGCCCTGTTGCAGGGGAATCGCCCCTTCTAGGGCTAATTTTTGCAGGCGCTCGCCATCATTTTTGGCCTGTTGGTATTGCAGTTGTAGGCGCTCCACTTCAATTTCAGCGTTACTGACTTCAATTCTCGCCCGGGCTAATTCCGCTTCTAGGGCTGACAGGGCGGCTTTTTCTTGCCGGACAACGGTGGCGAGGAGACGATCATCAACATGAGCGAGGATTTGTCCTAATTGCACCTCATCTCCCACATCGACGACGAGATTAAGTAACTGACCGGTGGCTTGCGATCGCAGAGAAACGACTTTTAAAGGTCGGGTAGTTCCCGTGTAATCGAGATTGCGTCCGATGGTTGCCAGTTTAGCGGTGGTGACGTTGACGGTAGTAGTACGGGCCGCTGGTGGCGGTGGTTGGGTTTCGGTCCTGGGAGAACAACTCGCGCTTAAGGATAAGATAACCAGAGCGGAAAGGATAATCGGAGTCGATCCCATGGCGATAATCTTGGTAGAAAGCTGCTTTTGAGTCGATGGTCGCTTATTCTTCGTCCCAAGCTTCTACCGCTACCACTTCGCTGAGAGGGTCTTGCATGGAGAAACCGAAATCGAGCAACTCCTGCTTCCAGTATGCCCACTCATCTCCGTATAAAAGAGCCAGTTTCCAGATACTATCGCTAGGTTTGACTACTTTTGCATCTATCCACTTGCTAGCCTTGCGTTGAAACTTCACCATCGGGTGAGCTACAGCTTGTTTGGTCATAAATTCAATTGCTATGAATACTTCAGATTTTGCGCTTCCCGACTAAACTAACTCAAGACTAAGACTTTTGCCATTACAAAGGAGCGAGAAGCGCGTTTATTAACTTATTTGTACACCAGATCTCTGGTTTTAGGCAAGTCTTTTTAACCAAAAGTACGGTAATTACTACTATAGGTTAGTATAACCGGAAGCCACAATCATGGAACCGATGCCTCGATCGGTGAAAATTTCCAGTAAAAGGGCGTGGGCAAGACGACCATCGATAATATGAGCGGCTTGAACTCCCTGAGCCAGCGATCGCACACAGCAGCCAACTTTGGGAATCATCCCGCCGGCAACGATACCTTTTTGAATCAACTCCCGGGCCTGTTGGATATCCAATTTAGCCAATAAAGTGGAAGGATCCTTATAATTCTCTAAAATTCCGGCTGTATCGGTCATCAAAATTAGTTTAGCTGCCCCTAGAGCCGCCGCTATTTCTCCGGCTACCGTATCGGCATTGATATTATGAGCTTGGCCGGTTTCATCGGCGGCCACACTGGAAATCACGGGAATATAGCCACTATTGACCAAGGATTCGACGAGGCTAGTATCGACACTGCTCACTTCTCCCACAAAACCAATGCCCTCTTTACCCACGGGACGGGCAGTGATCAGATTACCATCCTTACCGCATAATCCTACCGCTTTACCGCCGGCTTGATTGATCAGGGCAACAATTTCTTTATTGACGCGCCCCACCAGCACCATTTCTACCACATCCATGGTGGCGGCATCGGTGACGCGTAAACCGTCTTTAAATTGGGGTTCAATGCCTAATTTATCCAGCCAACTATTGATTTCTGGACCGCCGCCGTGGACAATAACGGGACGAACCCCTACACAGGAGAGAAAAACGATATCTCGCATGACCGTGTCTTTGATATCGCTGTTATTCATGGCCGCGCCACCGTATTTAACCACTACGGTGCGACCGCGAAATTCTTGAATATAGGGTAGGGCTTCGCTGAGGATTTTCACCCGTTGGGCATCGTTTTCGTGGGTATTATTGTTCATGGGTTTTTTTACTCGTCTGATTCAGTGATCAGTTTAGCGGTTTCAGGTTTGACAAAAACTGTTCACCTTGAACGGATTGCTAGAAAGTCTTAGAGTTGCCGAATTTTTCGACGCAACGGACAAAAATCTCGACTCCCATGGTTAACACCGATTCATCAAAATCAAAACGGGGATGATGGTGGGGATAGGCTAATCCTAATTCGGGATTGGCAGACCCCAAGAAGAAATAACAGCCCGGTACTTCCTGTAAAAAGAAGGACATATCTTCCCCTCCCAGGGTTTGACATTCGGGAACGATTCCGGCTGGGGTTTCCACCACTTGTGCGGCGATTGCTCGCACTAATTCCGCCATCCGATCATGATTGATTACCGGGGGATACAATTGCCAGTAATCGAATTGATAACTGGCCCCGTGACTTTGACAGATGCCCGCGATGATTTCTTCCATCCGTTGTCGGAAATAGCCCCCTAACTGGGGATTGAAATAGCGCACCGTGCCACTGAGATTAGCACTATCGGCGATCACGTTTCTAGCGGTTCCCGCCGCTAATTTGCCCACAGTCACCACGGCGGCATCGAGGGGGTTAAGGTTGCGGGCGACAATAGTTTGCAAGGCGTTGACGATTTGGGCCGCCACCAGTAGTGAATCGACGGTTTGATGGGGAATTGCCCCGTGGCCGCCCCGGCCTTGAATCTGGAGATCGAAACATTCCACCGCCGCCATTAAGGCCCCATTTTTTACGCCCACTGTCCCTAAAGGCAGATTATTCCAGAGATGTAGGCCGATAATTCCCTCCACGTCGGGATTTTTCAGCACTCCCGCTTCGATCATCGGTTTCGCCCCCCCCGGCCCCTCTTCGGCGGGTTGGAAAATAATTTTTACTATCCCCTTGACATCGTGACGGTTTTGTGCTAGGTGAACTGCCGTACCGAGGGCGATCGCTGTGTGGCCATCGTGACCACAGGCGTGCATTTGGCCCGGATGTTGGGAACGATAGGGGACTTGGTTTTCTTCGGCGATCGGTAGTGCATCCATATCGGCCCGCAGGGCTAAAACCGGCCCCGGTTGACTGCCTTCGATGGTGGCGACAATTCCGGTGCCGGCGATGCCGGTTTGATGGTCAATTCCGTATTTAGTCAGGGTTTGACTGATTAAGGAGGCGGTGAGATGTTCTTGAAAGCCTAGTTCTGGTTTTTGGTGTATTTGTCGGCGCCAGTGGACTAATTGCGGCTGTAGAGAACGAATAGCAAGGCGAATTTGAGGGCAATTTAAGCTATTGGGGACAGGAAAGGAGGAAATCATCGGGTTCGGACGGCTAGTTTTTTTGATCACTGGTTTCTAGTTTAACTTCAGGAGCCACAGGAGGCAGGAGGCAGGAGGCAGGAGACAGCTTTGTTCTCCCCACACCCCACACCCCACCCCCCACCCCCCACACCCCACACCCCACTTCCCCCCACCCCACACCCCCCACCCCACACCCCTCTCCCCATCACCCCACGTCGCTATTGGAGAAAATCTTAAATTTGTCGCGCAAATTTCTAAAATGTTGCTAAGTTAATATTATGAGCTTGCGCTCTAACAATTTGAATACACGTGGATTGAAATTGGATTCGCGTAAAAGCAATGAGGGATGAAATTTATCCGTAAGAATCCGATCAAATTAAATACAATAGCTA
>NZ_JADBUN010000259.1:0-3668 GCF_020245625.1 Microcystis sp. M049S2
CTGCATTATTCATGAAGACTTTGGAAAATCCTCGAAAGCCTTGGCAAGAAGTTCATCTAGCGATCTGGCTGAAAAACAGTCTGTTTTTTGAGATGTCCTCACAATCAGGTTTTTGCCAGTTGGTGAATAATGCAGGTTAAGCGGGAAAAAAGGAGCCATCCAGATGGCTTTCTCATCAGACTTTTGGCGATTAATTGCCCAAGGATAGCGATCGCTGAAAAGTGATCAAGAAATCACGTTAAAATGCCCGAAACCCATAGCTCATATTTGGTAATCCTGTCAATGGTTAAGTTCTAGGCTATTGATCGAAGTCAGAGAGAACCGCAAGATTATTGCCTGGGTTTCCATCTCAATCGGAAACATAGAGGTTTTTCGCCATTTTCAATCAACGCTCAGTTTTCAGTGGCAGCGGAGACTGAACGACAATAATCAACATCCGTTCCGTCCCAGTGTTTCTGATTTCATGCTCAACGCTTTGATGTGCATGGATGAAAACTCCGGCTTCCACTGCGGCTATTTCATCTCCAATGACAATCTCCCCCGTTCCCCGGACGACATAGCAAATTTCATCATTCTGAGGATGTTTGTGTCGGGCGTTAATTTGTCCAGGCTCTAGACAGTACAGGCCAAAGTGCAAAGAATCGGTTTTGAAAATCGATCGCTTCACATAGCCTTCCGGGTTAAACTGAGCCACTTGTTCTAGAGTTGTTAATCTACCTTGGCTGAATTGTTGAACGAACTCAGATGAAAATTCCAAGTTGAAAACGCCGTCATTTGCTCTAAGGGAGTCGGTCATGGTTCAAGATATCCTCAAATAGGATTAAACGATTGGTTAAGAGGGAAAAGTGGAGCCATCAAGGTTGACTCGATTGGGAATAATGTTGACGTAGATAGATAGCGATGGCGTTGAGGGCGAGAATTAACAGGATCAGAACGATAATCGCGGCCGCCGCAGCATTGGCGAAACCTGGTTCGGGACGGGTGATATAGCTGAAAATTTGAATCGGTAGTGCCATAAAGCGTTGGAATAAACCAGGATCGAAAGTGAGGAAACTAACCGCACCGACGACCATTAAGGAAGCCGCGTCTCCGATCGCCCGCGACACGGAGATAATCACCCCCGTGAGAATCCCCGGCACCGCGTAGGGTAAAACATGGTGTTGGATCGTTTGCCATTTGGTACTGCCTAGACCGTAGGAGGCTTGGCGTAGGGAATCGGGAACCGCCCGGATCGCCTCCCGCGCCGTGACGATAATCACCGGCAGCGAGAGAAGCGCAAGGGTTAACGCGCCGGAAATCAGCGTCGGGCCAAAATTGAGCAGATAGTTAAAAACCGCTAATCCTAATAAGCCGTAGACGATCGAGGGAACCCCGGCCAGATTGCCGATATTCACCTCGATCAGTGCCGTCCACCAAGTTTTCGGGGCGTATTCCTCTAGATACAAAGCCGACCCGACCCCGATCGGTACCGCCACGAGAAGCACGATAATTCCCAGATAGAAACTACCGATGATCGCCGGACGGATACCGCCCCTTTCCGGGAAACGGGAAGGCGTTTCCGTGAGGAATCCGGGGGTTAAGAGTCGTCCCAGTCCATCGTGGGCGATATTCAACACCAACAGCGCCAGAACGAACAAACCGATCAGTAAACCGAAGAAGAAAAGATACTCGCAGAATTTGCCGATCGCCTCCCGGCGTTCCAGATGGTCGATAAATTCAACGGTATCGGACTTAACAGAGGATTTAACCATGGCAAATCAATCGTATTTTTCTTTAAAACGGTGGGAGATCCAGTAACTGGCCAGATTCAGTGCCAACGTGATCAAAAAAAGCACCGCGCCGACTGCGTAGAGGGTTTTAAAACTGAGACTGCCCCGGGGCGCATCTCCCCCGGAAATCTCGGCCATAAAAGCGGTCATCGTGGCGATCGACTCGAAGGGATTGAGGGTAAGCCGGGGTTGCGAGCCGGCGGCGATCAACACCGTCATCGTTTCCCCCACCGCCCGGGACATTCCCAGAATAATCGAGGCCATGATCCCGGAGAGGGCGGCGGGGAGAACCACTTTAAAAATCGTTTCCAGCTTGGTAATTCCTAGGGCGTAGGAACCCTCGCGCAGGGAACGGGGAACCGCTCGGATCGCGTCTAAACTAATCGATCCCACCGTGGGAGTGATCATGATTCCCATCATTAACCCGGCGCTGAGGGCGTTAAAAATCTCGACGGGGAAAAGATTCCGCAAAGTGGGCGTGACCACCAGTAGGGCGAAGTACCCGTACACCACCGTGGGAATCCCGGCGAGAAGTTCCACCGCAGGGCGTAAAATCGCCGCTAGGTTCGGTTTCGCGTATTCGGCGAGGTAGATCGCGGAAGATAGGCCTAAAGGAACCGCGACGGACATAGCGATGGCTGTGGTTAAAAATGTCCCGTTAATTAGCGGCCAGATACCGAAATGAGGGGTGGCGAACAGTGGAGTCCAACGGGTATCGAGAAAGAATTGGGCGAAAGATACCTCTTGAAAAAATCCCCAGGTTTCACTAAAAATAATCGCCACGATGCCGATTGTCGTCGCCACGGAAACGAAAGCGCAAGAGAAGAGAATCAGCGCGATTATCTTCTCTTGAATATCGTCGCCGGGGTGCTTGAGGAGTGAATTATCTGCCGCGAAAAAAGAATTATCGAAAGAACTCGGGGTTAAGGTCATGGTTTAACAAAATTCCTTTTTTAGATAAAGTTCGTGATCGGTTCTCCCGGTTTAGCTTTGCCGAATTTCGATCCCGTTTCCCCGCGCTCGAATTTCCGCAGGGTTTTGACGTAGGCCTCATCAGGTAAAGCGACGTAACCCACGCCATCGACCCATTTCCAGGAATTTTCTAAATAGAAGCGCACGAATTTTTCCAGGGATGGATTCGTTTTTAAATTATTCTTGTTGACGTAGATAAACAGGGGACGGGAAAGGGGATTATAGACATTGCGGAGAACGTTATCGAGGGGGACCGGTTTGACGCATTTTCCTTCATTATTTTCGATCGCCACCAAGTTCAATCGATCTTGGTTCTGCATATAGAAAGAGATGCCTAAATAGGCAAGCGCGGATGGATTGCCGATCACCCCCTGCACGAGCGCGTTTTGATTGCGGTTCGGGGTGAAATCGGTACGGCTATTTCTCCGTTTTCCCGTAATCGCTTGGGTGAAATAATCGAAGGTTCCCGTATCGGAAGGCGGCGCGAAAAGTAATAATCTCTCGTCGGGAAATTTGGGATTAATCTGTTTCCAACTGGTAATCCTACCCTCCGCTTTCGTGTTCCACATTCGATCGAGTTCTTTAATCGTTAAACACTTGGCGAATTGATTTTTTTTATTGACAATCACTGCCAATCCGTCGATCGCCATCGGTAATTCCAGAAATTCCACGCCGTTTTCCCGACATTTCTCGATCTCTTCCTTCCGGATCACCCGCGATGCCCCGGCAATGTCGAGATTTCCGGCGCAAAACTTACTAAAACCGCCCCCGGTTCCACTGGTGGCGACCTGAGAGGGGGACAAGCGAGCTAGAAGGTAGATAGGGCAAGCGATATCGCTCTTTGTCCTTTGATGTAATCCTTCAACCGATAGCGGCTAATTTGCATTAGCTCTTCTATATTTTTTTGGAACATTTGATGTAGCTGGA